>NZ_DKSQ01000039.1:7915-8408 GCF_002472765.1 Empedobacter sp. UBA7252 | reverse complement strand
ACTATTTTTTGGATTCTCGTTTCTAATTGTGCAACATCGTCGCTCAAATCTTCAACTTCTAAAGGTAATTCACCTCTTGTGTTTCTGATTTCATCTAAACGTGAATCAATTAATTGCAAGTCGTATAACGCGCGAAGTTTTTCTTCTACGCTTAGTTCTTTGATATTTTTTGTTTCAGACATAGTTAACAATAATTAACAGGATTGGTATTAATTCCAGAATTAAAGACCACAAAATTAGTAAATTTTTCTTTAAGATACGAAGTTATTAAGTTTTTTGTAAACTGTTCCGATTCAAAATGTCCAATATCTGCCAAAACAAGCTTATTTTCAGCTGTAAAAAAATCGTGATATTTCAAATCAGCCGTGATATAAATGTCCGCTCCAGCCGAAATTGCATTTTTTATTCCAAATGCGCCAGAACCTCCAAGTACAGCAACCTTCTTTATTTTTTTGTTTAATAATTTCGAGTGACGAATAACGGGTGTATTCAT
>NZ_DKSQ01000039.1:5677-7852 GCF_002472765.1 Empedobacter sp. UBA7252 | reverse complement strand
TGAGTTTTTAGATAATTGAAAAAATCGAGTTCTTCCATTTCATTTTCCAACTCTCCAATCATTCCAATTCCAATATAATTATTTTGATTATTCAACGAAATAACAGAATAAGCAACTTCTTCGTACGGATGATTTTTGAACAAAGCATTCATCACATCACCTTCCAAATGTTGCGGAACAATAACCTCTATTCGCGTTTCGTTTACTGCTTCCAATTTCCCTATTTCGCCAATAAACGGATTTGCACCAGCAGTTGGTCGATAATTTCCTTCGCCTTCTATCGCAAAACCACACGAATCATAATTCCCAATTTTTCCTGCACCCGCTTCATACAACGCAAATTTCAATTGCTCAGCATGTTCTGTTGGTACATAGGTAATTAATTGTTTGATAGTTTGCAATTTTGGAATAAGAATTTTCGTATTCAATAAAGCTAATTGTTCAGAAATTTTGAAATTAACTCCAACTTTCGAATTATCTAAAGCTGTATGCGTTGCATAAATATTAATTCCATTTTTGATTGCTGTCATCACAGCTTTTTCAACATAATTTTTTCCGTTCAATTTCTTTAAACCAGAAAAAATAATTGGATGAAAACTCACAATCAAATTACAATTTTTCTCAATCGCTTCTTCCACAACTTCTGGTGTTGTGTCCAACGTTACCAAGATCTCTGTTACCTCATTATTGTAATCACCAACTAGCAATCCAACATTGTCAAAATCCTCTGCATACGCCAAAGGCGCTATTTCTTCTATCGCCAAAGCGACATCTTTTACTCGTATCATTTCTCTTTTAAAAGCAATTTTTCTGTAGGCAAATCATTTTCGATGCCTTTCCAATACGATTCAAAATTAAACTTTTCTAACAACTTTCTTGAAGCAACATTATCAGGATCGATGACAGCCATTACTTGCAAATCAGGAAATTTTTCTTTTGATTCTGCTAATAAATGTTCGCAAATCATTGATCCAAAACCTTTTCTCCAAAATTCTTTTTTCAATAAATAACCTATTTCAAGTGAATTTTCGATATGTTTGTTATACACCAATTTACAATCACCTAAAAGTGTGTCGTTTTCGTCATAAACCTTAAAAAAACCAAGGTTTTCGTTAACGCTACCTTTTTCTAAGATTGATGTAAATTTGTGATTTGCTTGCTCTTCATTCAAACCTTTTCCAGAGATATATTTCATCACTTCGTCGTCCTGAACAAGTTTAAAAAAGTTATTAAAATCTGTAGGTTTATATTTTTCGAACCGAATTTTCTTCATGAAATTTTGTTAATGCTTTTAATAAATTGATTTGATTAATCGTACGATTTAGATTTTGTTTTGGATAAGAAATCGAATAATAAATATCGTTTTCTAAATAATCTGCCAAAAATCTAACCGCCTGAATATAAATCACAATATACGCAACAAAATCCATATTTTCGATCTCTATTGGTTGTAAATCATATTTTAAATGTTCTAAAAACCCATTTTTAACCGCTTTATAATAATCAGGTTCAAACAATTTTTCAGGATTAGGATCGTCTTCAGCTTTCAGGTTTGCGTATGTACGAATCATATCTCCAAAATCGCACAAAATATTCCCTGGCATTATTGTATCCCAGTCTATCACAGCGATTGCTTGCGAATGATTATCATTATTAAATAAGAAATTACTGATTTTAGCATCAGCATGAACGACACGCTTTGGGAAATCTATTTCTAAATACTTTTCAACTTGATACAGATTATCCAAAATATAAGCAACTTCTTCTTTCGTTTCTTCTAAACGCTCTGTTGAAGCATTTTTCAATGCATTTTTGAAATCATTTACACGTTTATGATAATCTAAAAACCCGACAATCGAAGGATAAATTTCATCAACATTAACATCTAACAAATACGAATGAAATTCACTAATTGTTTTCGCCGCTTCATACGCTTGTTCCGCAGATTCCACTTTCTCAAAACAAATAGAATTTGGAATAAAAGAAGTCATTCTCCAAGTTTCTCTATCTTCTTTTGCTAATAAATTTCCTTGCAAATCTTTTACAATTTCGATTACCGAATTTTGATAATTCTTTGCTTTTAGATGGCGAGAAATGATGTCAATATTGTTCGAAATTACTTCTGGTTGAGGAAAAACGTGCGTGTTTATTTTTTGTAAAATATATTTTTTTCCT
>NZ_DKSQ01000039.1:2138-5536 GCF_002472765.1 Empedobacter sp. UBA7252 | reverse complement strand
TGTAAAATATATTTTTTTCCTTCATACTCAACTTCATAAGTAGAATTAATCCAACCAGAACTGATTGGATTAATACTAACTTGATCTATATTTTCGAAATAATGTTTTAATATTTTCTCCATTATATTTTATGTCCAAAGAGAATTTGGATATTTTTGATCATTGATTAAATTGTGAATAGAATTTACTACAACTTCTCTATCTTCTGGATAAGTCATTCCGAACCAATTGTCATCCGATTTTTCTACAATCACTTCCAATTGATCTTCTTTGATCATATCATTTACAACTTTCGGCAAGAAAAATTCTGCTTTCAATTGAGAAGCATTTTCGTGAAGAAATTCCTCAAATTTATCTTCTAATTTTCTGAAAATAGAAGGATGTAAAACAAAGAAATTCATCGATACAGCCGTATCTCCATCTAATGGTAAAACGTTATCATCTTCTTCGAAAACAATTTCTCCATTTTCGTTAGAATAGATATTTGTACGTTCTACAACATTCTCCAAATGACCGTTAGTTACAGTACATACTCCGCGAGAAACAGAACCATTTTCGCTAATCGTATTGGCCAATTTGTACGCAACCATACCATAAGTATTTGCAGTGATTTTTTCGTTTTGAACCAATTCACTTGCTTTTTCAAATGCTTTACGACCATAAAAATCATCTGCATTAATTACAATAAATGGATTGTTTAAATGATTTTTTGTAATCATTAACGCATGTCCAGTTCCCCAAGGTTTTTCACGTTTTTCTATTGTATCATAAATTCCTCTCGGAACAGATGTATACGTCGTTTGAAGAACAAATTCTACTTTACCTCCATTTTTTTCAATTAAATTTTGAAAATATTTTTTAGTTTCTGCATTAAATTGTTCATTAATAATGAATACAAAATGTTTTATTCCGCAAGAAAAAGCATCGAAAATTGAATATTCCATCAACGTTTCTTTACTTGGTCCAATTGGATCAATTTGTTTTTGTCCTTTGTAGCGGCTTCCCATTCCACCTGCTAAAATGACTAATGATAAGGTTTTAGAATCCATAATCTTCTGTACCAAAAATTGGTTTTCTTGTTTTATATTTTCCTCTTGTAAAGTCTGGCATTTCTTGAGAAGTACCATTTCCTTCGATAGATTTTTCACTTAATGGTGTTACTGCATACCAAGTTGCTAAATCATATACATCGAATGGGAATTCTTTGTTTGCTTTAATACATTCGATAAAATCATTCATTAAGAAGAAATCCATTCCTCCGTGCCCAGCACCTTCTGCCTGAGTTTCGTATTTTTTCCAATATGGATGATCGTAAGTTTTTAAATGATCTTCTGAACTTGCCCATTTGTGAGAATGTTTCATTTCATCTTCGAAATAAATGAAACCTTGACTAAATCCTCCTGAACCGATATCTTGCCAAATACCATCAGTTCCTTGAATACGGAAACCTAAGTTATATGGACGCTGTAAAGATGTATCGTGCGTTAATAAGATTGTTTCTCCGTTTTCACATTTTAACATTGTTTGAACGATATCTCCTTGTTTGAATTTAACTTTTGCATTTGGATGATCTACACCTCCATTCTTCACGATATAATCAGTTAAACCAGCTTGTTGAGAAGCCATAGAAGTTAAATGTGTAATTCTATTTCCACGGTTAACATCCATCATTGTACCGATTGGTCCTAAACCATGCGTTGGATATAATTCTGCATTACGTTTTACATAATGATTTGTACGCCAAGCAGCTTCAGAGAAACCTTTGTCTCCAAATTCAACTCCACCACCATAAGGTTGTTTACCATCATTAAATAATACATTTCTTAAATCGTGTTGGTAACCACCTTGTCCATGAACAATTTGACCAAACATTCCTTTACGAACCATATTCATTACAGCCATAACATCGCGACGGTAACAAACATTCTCCATCATGAATACAGGAACTTTCGTTTTTTCGTATGTATCTACGTAATCCCAACATTCTTGTAAATTCATCGCTCCACACACTTCTAAACCTACAATTTTACCCGCATTCATTGCTGCAATTGTTTGCTCAGCGTGAAATTCCCATGGCGTAGCTATAATTACAGCATGCATTTCTTTATTCTTATATAATTTTTTATATCCATCTAAACCTTTAAAATACTCTACAGGTTTTTTATTATGTTTTGCAAAAATTTTGTTTGAACGATCAATCATTCGTTGATCTGGTTCAGCGATCCCAACAACTTCTACATCATTTCTTTTTAATAACTCATCTAAATGTACCTGCCCTCTCATTCCACAGCCAACAATTCCTACTTTCACCTTATCAATTTTTGATGAAAAATCAAATAATGAATCTGGTGATACTAATGCTACCGTAGATGCTGCAGCAGTCGATTTAATAAAATTTCTTCTGTCCATAGTTGTATTTAATTGTTTGCTTTATTTTTTAAAATGCAAAATATGAAAAATAATCAATAAAACTTTCTGCTTATAAGTAAAATTAGTAGGTTTTAGGCGAATCCTTAGGAAATACTATAATAAATTCTGTCGTAGTAACATTTTCGTTTTTAGATTTAATTACAGATAATTTTTCATTTAAATCTTCACTTTCTAGAATTTCAATTACGGCGATTTTGAGCTCAGGTCGAAAATATTTCAAATACCAATAAATTCCGCCATAATTTTTAGAATGATAATCACCATTGTAATGAATGAATAGATTATTTTTCTTCAAATTATTCAAAATTGATTCTGCCATTGTTGCATCCTTTGTAGCTTGTGCTGCAACAAACTGTTTTGCCTTCACTCCAGCATGATCTCCCATCATTTTAATCATCTCAGGATAACCAGGTGCATCATAATCTATGGTAATAGGAAGTTTCGCAATAAAGGCTTTCTCATTATTTGGAACTGTATCCAAAGCTTCAAGTCCATTCTTAGCGACATACGAAGCATATTTGCGCGTTACATTAGTTGCTACAAAATCTAAATTCTTTTCTTTCGCAAAATCAACAAGCGGTTTGTAATCTGTTTTGTAATTATTCCAAAGCTTTGTACTCTTTTGAAACTCATCATCCGTCGTTTTGCTTTTCAAATAATTCGTTAAATCATTTTGTTGATGACGCTCGAACATTTCTGCTCCAAGAATCAGTTGTTTTCCTTTTATCTTATACAATTCTTTTGTCGTTTGCAATTGCAACCAATGATTTACCGCATTATTATGATGTTCACCAAATAAAACAACATCATATTTTGCTAATTCTTTAATCATTTTATCAAAATCAACTTTCTTTTCTTGTTGATTATAAATTTGATAAGTTTTTCCGTTTTGCGCTTTAGCCTGAATTGTTAGTACAATTAATAAGGTATAAAGTATCGTTCTCATGTTATTTAAATTAATTCTAAAT
>NZ_DKSQ01000039.1:1523-2007 GCF_002472765.1 Empedobacter sp. UBA7252 | reverse complement strand
TATTTAAATTAATTCTAAATTGTAACAAATTAACAAAAAACTCTACATATAAAGAAAACAAATTCAACTACTATGAATAAAGTTCTTGAAATTAATCAACTTACTAAAAAATTTGGCAGTTTTACAGCGGTCAACAATGTCACTTTTTCGGTAGAAAAAGGAAACGTTTATGGATTACTTGGTCCAAACGGAAGTGGAAAATCGACAACATTAGGAATGATTCTTAATGTAATCAATCCTACAGCGGGTTCGTGGAAATGGTTTGATCAAGAACCAGATAACGATTCATTAAAAAAAATTGGTGCAATTATCGAAAGCCCAAAATTCTATCCTTATTTATCAGCAGAAAAAAATCTTGAAATTGTTGCTGATATTAAAGAAGTTAATTATGGAAAAATTGACGAAAAACTTGAATTAGTTGGATTACTTTCTCGTAAAAAAGATAAATTTCAACAATATTCGTTGGGAATGAAACAACGTTTGG
>NZ_DKSQ01000039.1:0-1378 GCF_002472765.1 Empedobacter sp. UBA7252 | reverse complement strand
TGGGAATGAAACAACGTTTGGCAATTGCGGCTGCGTTATTAAATGATCCTGAAGTGCTGATTTTAGACGAACCTACTAATGGTTTAGATCCACAAGGAATTATTCAGATTCGTGAATTGATTATTAAAATTGCTCAACAAGGAACTACAATTATTCTAGCAAGTCATTTATTAGACGAAGTCGAAAAAGTATGTTCGCATGTAGTGGTTCTGAATCAAGGAAAAATGCTTTATGCGGGTTCTGTAGATCAAATGAATTCAAGTTTTGGAAGTATAGAAGTTGCTGCGCAAAATATGGAAAGTTTGGAATATACACTAAAAACGTTCTCATTCGTTTCAAAAGTTACCAAAGAAAACAACAAACTTTTTGCTGTTTTATCAGAAGAGAAAGATCCAGCAGAAATTAACAAAATGCTTTATGAACAAGGAATTATCGTGAATCATTTAGTAAAACGTAAAGAATCTTTAGAACAACAATTTTTCCAACTAATCCAAAAACAGAACTAACATGAAAAGATTATTTAGCATAGAATGGAATAAATTATTCTACAATAAAGGAACGCGAATTTTCATCATTTTATATTTTGTGATGATTCTGTTAATGGGAATTACGTTACCGAATTTCAAACCAAATATGAATGAAATTGAAGTTGATTTAATCAAATTGGGAGCATTAGAGTTTCCTATAATTTGGCATAATATTACGTGGTTAATTGGTTTTGGAAAATTCTTTTTAGCTATT
The DNA here is from genome assembly GCF_002472765.1 of Empedobacter sp. UBA7252. Lineage (NCBI taxonomy): Bacteria > Pseudomonadati > Bacteroidota > Flavobacteriia > Flavobacteriales > Weeksellaceae > Empedobacter > Empedobacter sp. UBA7252. The sequence continues at coordinate 637 of NZ_DKSQ01000039.1, read as the reverse complement.
ATTGTTATTAATAATATTACAAACGAATACTCTTTCGGAACTTTCAAGCAAAATACAATTGATGGTTTATCTAAAACTGAATTTTTAAACACAAAAGTTTTGATGAACGTTGTGATAACTTTGATTTCTACACTTTTAGTTGGCGTTTTAGTTTTTGCATTAGGTTCTATTTTTAGCGAAAAGTTTGATTTTGTAAACGGAATCGAATTCTTAGGAGGATATTTCGTCGAAATCTTCGCTTATATTGTATTCGCCATGTTTTTATCATTCCTATTAAAGAAAAGTGCTTTTGCGATTTTATCTTTAATTGTTTTGAATATTATAGAATCTGTTGCTAAAGTTGTTGAATTTTTAGTTCGTTTTGGTAAAAATCCTCCAAAAAATCCTAATGAAATTAAAATCTTAACTAATTATTTACCACTTAACTCGAACGGAAAAATAATTGATTATCCTTCTGTAGATATACAAAAAGCAATTATGGAAGGAAAATTATTTGTTGCGGATCATGTACAATGGGAATATTTTGCTGCAAATGTTTTCTACATCATTTTATTTCTTGGTTTATCCTTATTAATTATCAAAAAAAGAGATTTATAAATTATAAATATTTCATAAAAACAAGAAAACCTCCAAATTT
>NZ_DKSQ01000056.1:0-10347 GCF_002472765.1 Empedobacter sp. UBA7252 | reverse complement strand
GTTTTGTTCCATTGATAATTGCATCATCTTTTCCATTAGCCATTTTCAACATTTCGTTTTCGTTATGAGCAGCAATCAGACCTAAATCCCATGAGAATTTATCATTTCTAACAATCCCAAAGTTTAATGAAAGCTCGATTCCTTGATTTCTCATTTTACCAATATTTTGATAAATAGAATTTCCTGGAACTCCAGCAGAATTTGGCACAGGAACAGCGAAAATCATATCTTTTACATCTTGTAAATAATATTCTAATGATCCTGAAATTCTATTTCTGAACAATGCAAAATCTAATCCTACATCAAACGAATTTTTAGATTCCCATGTTAAGTTAGAATTACCAACTTGACCAAGTAAGACTCCCGATTCTGTCCCATTGTTATATCCCAAAGAATATAAATCTAAATCGACCTCATAACCTGGTTCTTCGCCAATTCCGCCATCATTCCCAACTTGTCCATAAGAAGCACGTAATTTTAATTCATTAATAACTGATGAATCTTTTAAGAAATCTTCTTTGTGGATATTCCATCCACCACCTACAGACCAGAAAATACCTTGATTATTTTCATCCGAAAAACGAGATGACTTATCTAAACGAGCAGAAGCAGACAACAAATATTTGCTTGCATAATCATAGTTAACGCGTGCAAAATATCCTTCTTTTCTAATGATGTAATTGTACCCCGTTGCACTTGTTGTATTCAAGAAATTGACTAGTTCATAAATACCAGAAACAGTTTCTCCAGTTTTACGAATATTAGAATAATCAGTTTTTCTCTCAAAACTTTCGTGACCTAAGATTGCATCGAAGTTGTGTAAACCGAATGATTTTCTATAATTTAAGATTTGATTGAATGTTGTACCTGTATACTTATATTCCGTAATTTCTAAAGCAGCAGTACCAGACGCATCTCCAATTTCTTTATTACCATATTCTTTGTATTTGTAATTTCTTACATCATATGATAAGTTTGAAGTAAATGTTAAACCTTTTGCAAGTTTAATCTCTGCATTAAATCTTGAATTAATAGAATTAGAATCTTGATATTGATTATTCAACAAAGTTTCTTGCAACACATTTCGTCCAGAACTTGCACTAGAACCTCTACCACGAGATTCGTTTCCATCATAAACAGGATTTCCTTCTGTATCATAAACACGTTGTCCATTTGCATCATACAAATAAGGCGAATAAATTGGCCCCATTGCTCGTGTAAAATAAAATGGATTGATATAAGAAGAACCTCCACTAGAATCAGCTTGATTCGATTTAATTAAACTTCCTGATAAATTAGTTCCTAATTTTAACCAATCTGTAACTTGAGAATCTACATTTACACGTGCATTATAACGTTCGAAATCAGATTTTATCACATAACCAGATTCTTTATTATAACCAAAACCTGCAAAATATGTTGTCTTCTCATCACCACCCGAATAATCTATATCATACTTTTGAAAAGACCCTACACGAGAGATATAATCTTGCCAATCAAAATCATTGTATAAAGCATCAGATGAAGTTAAAACTCCATCTACAACAACTTGATTATCGGCAACTCCGTAAATATTATTTTTAAGATTATTTGTAATTAAATTCGTTGAAGCATAAGCATTCGCTTGTGCTAATGTTGCAGAAGAATTTGAAGCTAAATAGCCATTTCGCATAGATTCCCAAGTAGCAACATAATAATCTCCTGCTCCAACTCTCGAATATTCTGGTATAGCTCTCGTTACAACTCCTGTATTTGAAGATAATCTAAAAGATCCTTTACCTTTTTTACCTTTTTTTGTTGTCACCATAACAACTCCATTTGCAGCTGATGCTCCATATAAAGAAGTTGAAGCAGCATCTTTTAAAACGGTCAATGATTCGATATCATTTGGATTCAAATCTTGTAAACTTCCTGTGTAGATAACCCCGTCTACAACATACAATGGCGAACTAGATAAGTTATAAGAACCTACTCCTCGAACTTGCACTTCCAATCCAGAACCAGGCTGACCAGAACCAGTTGAAACTTGTACGCCAGCTACAGCACCATCTAAAGCTTTTGCCACATTAGATAAAGGTCTGTTTTCTATATCTTCAGCTTTTATAGTTCCCACAGAACCAACTACAGTTTCCTTTTTCTGTACACCAAAAGCGGTTACAACCGTTTCTGCAAGATCTACAGTAGTATTAGACTGTAATTTAATAACACCTAAATGATTGCTCGAAACAACATAATCTTTTCCATTAATGATTAAAATATCACCAATTTTAGCATCAATATCAAATTCTCCATTTTCATCTGTGTAAGCTACTTTGTCTGAACCTTTGATTCTAATTTGCACATCTGCTTCTGGAAAACCATTGCCATCATTTATAATTCCTTTCGTTTGCCCATACGAAAATGCAGCAAAACCAAGAAAAGCGAATAAGCTTAATGAAGTTAATTTTTTTCTCATGTTTAATATAAATTGATGCTACAATGATATTTGACATCTTTAACTTCGAGATTATTTTAACTTTCATTCAATTTTAATTAGAATTTACTTAACATAAATAATGAATGATTTTGTTTATTATTTAATGGAATAATTAAGTAAAATTTTAAACATGACGTTTTAACTATTTTTAACATAATAATTGTACTAAAACGCACAACCTGATTTTCAGAAGATGAAAAAAATTGTAAAAAATAAATTTTTATGCTTCTTACAAAATGACTTAATATAAAAATCAAACAGACTTCAAAACAACTAAAATCATCCTTATATATAATATTGTTGTTTTCACAATATTGCATAAGATAATAACTATCAAAAGCAGTTAATAGTTGATAGATTTAAAAGCTTTTCGATACCTATTGTGAGGTTTTTTTGTGGAAAAATAAATGGACGAAAATAAAAAAAGCACTAATCAAATTGATTAGTGCTTTTTGAGGTTCCTAGCGGATTATAAGTATGCAATATGATAATTTGTTATATTGTATTGAATTCATTAAATCTTAATTAAATGCAATGAATATCAAAGTTTAATGACTTTTTCAACATTGCACATAATTGTTTCTAATTTCATTTGATTTCAATTTAGTCGGACTAATGTCGGACTCGATCTCTTACTTATAAATTAGTAATCAAAAAATAACAATTATGGCTAAAGTAAGATTTGTAGTAAAAGGATCTCAAGAAATCGTACAATTAATCATTCGAGTATCAATCTCAAGACAAAATGATTTTCAGAAAGGATCTAAAATATTCATTCCAAAAAAATATTGGAATTTTGAAGAAAAGAGACTTTACGATAAAAAAGATAAATCTTCATTTAAGAATGATGCGGATTTTATCACAACAATCAATAACTCCAATAGGCTTTTATCTTCGATTGAAAATTTCGTTTTTAATAATTTGTCAAATCCGGAATTCATTACCTCATCATTAATAGAAGATGAAATACTTAAATTTCATGGACTCCCTACATCTCATGAAACATTAATTAAAGAAAAAGAGATCGAAAGGAAAAAAGAAATTGAAAATAACAATAAACTATTATTATATATTCATAATTACAATAATATTAGAGCTAATGATTATTCTATTGAAAACTCAACAAAACAAAAATATAAATATCTTGAAAGTGTAATATCCAATTATCAAGAATACATAAATAGAGAAATTAACATCCTCGACTGTAGTAAAGAATTCTTTTTAAACTTAGAAACTTTCTTATTTGATTACAAAATGTTAATGAAATCAACAATTAGACGAATATTAAAGAATCTTAAAACCATTATATATGATGCACGAAATAACGGACTTGATGTTAATCCTAGTATAAATTTTCCTATTCAAAGAATAAAAGAAGGTGATGTAGTATATCTCAACTTTAAAGAACTGGATCAAATAAGAGATTTTACAACTGATGATAAAATATTAACCTTAACAAGAGATTGGTTGCTCATTGGATGTTATACCGGACAAAGAATTAGTGACTTTATGAGGTTTACTACTGATTGTATTAGAAAATATTTAGACAATAATGGTAATGAATATAGTATAATAGAAATAACTCAAGTCAAGACTAAAAAAAGGGTTGCTATACCTATTCATCCAATTGTAAATGAAATAATTATTAAATATAATGGATTCCCTCCATTATTCAGTTCAAAATACTCTTCTAATGCAACAATATTCAATCAACACCTTAAAATTCTATTAGAACAAATAGGTATAAATAGATTAGTATTTGCAAAAGAATTTGATGAAAATGATAAACGAAATTACATGAAAGTGATTCCGTTATATAAAGCTGCTTCATCCCATATATGTAGACGATCATTTGCTAGTAATTACTATGCACACCCAAACTTTCCAACACCATTATTAATGAGTATTACCGGACATCAATATGAAAACACTTTTTTACAATATATAGGAAAGAATGATATTAGTAATGCATTGCAAGTAGCAAAAATATTCAACGATTAATATAAATGCGTCATTAACGATATAATGACGCATTATTTTTATTTGAATTTAGTGATGCATAATCAAATCTAAATTTCTTACTCTATATTTAGTTATTCCAATCACATTAAGTTTTTTGCCTGAAATTCTTCAATACTATAAATTATTCCCTGGTACATTTGATTTTTTTGATATTATATATTGTTTTATTGCATTAATGTTTAATCACTTGATATATAAAAAACTTAAATCAGAGGATCAAAATTTACATAAAACAAAATCAATAAAGCTTAAAGAAAACAAAATTTAAAATACAACTATTTGTATCTTTACAATCTTAGATATAAATACATGATTTCAACTAACTTCCATGCAAAGTATTTTGCACATGATTTAACGCGACGATTACCATCAGATAGTGTAGGGAAATTCGTAGCTTCATTACAAGATGCTCAAGTTGATTTAAATCCTCATCAAGTTGATGCGGCTTTATTTGCTTTCCAATCTCCTTTATCAAAAGGTGCAATATTAGCTGATGAAGTTGGTCTAGGAAAAACAATTGAAGCCGGAATCATATTATCACAAAAGTGGGCTGAACGAAAAAGAAAATTATTAATTATTTCTCCATCGAATTTACGCAAACAATGGAATCAAGAACTTCTAGACAAATTTTTCTTACCATCTACAATTCTTGAATCTAAATCTTTTAACGATGAAATAAAAAAAGGTAATTTGAATCCTTTCAACCAAGAGGATCAAATCATCATTTGTTCCTATCAGTTTGCTAAAACTAAAGATGCATACATCAAACAAACAAAATGGGACTTAGTTATTATTGATGAAGCACACCGACTTCGTAACGTATACAAACCAGCAAATAAAACAGCAAACGCTATTAAGGAGGCTTTACACCCGTATAAAAAAGTATTATTAACAGCAACACCACTTCAGAATTCTATATTAGAATTGTTTGGTTTAGTTTCAATTATTGATGATTATGTTTTTGGAGATTTAAAAAGCTTTAAAGAGCAGTACTCACGTAATCTGGATGAAGATTATCTTGAGGATTTAAGAAATCGTATTCAACCTGTTTGTCATCGTACATTACGCAAACAAGTATTGGAGTACATAAACTACACGAATAGAATACCAATTTGTGAAGAGTTCTTTCCTACACCAGAAGAAGAAGATTTATATGATCTAGTTTCTGAATATTTACAGAGACCAAAACTTTATGCACTACCGAATAGTCAACGTCAATTAATGACATTAATACTTCGTAAACTACTTGCATCCTCATCATATGCTATTTTCGGAACATTAAACACATTAGTTAATCGACTTGAAAGTATTTTAATTAAAGAATTGAATTCTGATTTGTTTGATGAAATTGATGAAGATTACGAATCGACTGATGAATTACAGGACGAATGGGATGACGACAATGATGATGATATTTCGGATGTGGTTTATTCACCTGAAGATTTAGTTAACATCCAGAAGGAATTAGATGAATTAAAGCAATATAGAAACCTAGCTGAAAAAATTCAAAAAAATTCAAAGGCGGAACACCTTTTTACAGCACTTGATAAAGGATTCAAAGAACTAGAAAATCTTGGTGCAAATAAAAAAGCATTAATATTCACAGAAAGTAGAAGAACTCAAGATTTCTTATATAAAACATTAGAAAAAAGAGGATACAAAGACAAAGTAATATTGTTTAACGGAATGAACAATGATGCTAAGTCAAAAGAAATTTATAAAAATTGGATTCAAAAGAATAAAGGTTCAGATAAAGTCACTGGATCTAAAACAGCTGATATGCGTGCTGCATTAGTAGACTATTTTAAAAACGAAGCTACTATAATGATTGCTACAGAAGCTGCATCTGAAGGAATCAATTTACAATTCTGTTCCTTAATTGTTAATTACGATATGCCTTGGAATCCTCAGCGTATTGAACAACGTATTGGTCGTTGTCATCGTTACGGACAAAAACATGACGTTGTAGTGGTTAACTTTTTAAACAAAAAGAACGAAGCTGACATCCGTGTATATGAATTATTAGAACAAAAATTTCAATTATTTGATGGCGTTTTTGGAGCTTCTGATGAGGTTTTAGGAGCAATTGGTAGTGGCGTTGATTTTGAAAAACGTATTGCAATGATTTACCAAAACTGCCGTAAACCTGAAGAAATAAAAGCTGCTTTTGATGAATTACAAGAAGATTTAAAACCGCAAATTTCTGAAAAAATATTAGAAGCTAAAACTACTTTACTAGAGAATTTTGACGGAGAAGTTAGTGCAAAACTAAAAGCTAATTTATTAGAAACTACTGATTCATTATCAAAATTTGAGGAAAAATTATGGAAACTAACCAATTTTGTTTTAGTTGATAATGCTACATTCAATGATAATTTTTCATTCGAACTAAAGAAAAATCCTTTTAATGACATTAATATCAATAAAGGGAAATATATTTTACTGAGAACAGATGATAAAGGAAAAAAGAATGAAGTTCCGGAACATACTAATATTTACAGAATTGGTCATCCATTAGCGCAACAAATTATTCAAGAAGCTTCTATATTAGAAACTCCAACTCAAAAAATATCATTTAATCTTTCTAGTTCAAAATCTAAAATTAGTTACTTAGAACAGTTTATAGATGAAGAAGGTTGGATGAAAATTGTTAAACTTGAAATTGATTCTTTTGAAAAAGAAGATTACATCATTGCTTCAGCTATTTTAGATGATGGAACAGTATTAGAATCTGATATGGCTCTAAAATTATTCTCATTGGACGGAACTGAAGAAGGAGGAGTTTCACTTGATCCTGAATTTGCACAAAAACTTGAAGAAATTCACTTTGCCAATTGTCAAGAAATCATCAGTACTAACGCAATGAAAAATAATGATTTTTTTGATGAAGAAATGGATAAACTTGATCAATGGGCAGATGATATGAAACTTAGTTTAGATAAAGAGGTAAAAGACTTAGATGCCGAAATAAAACTACGTAAAGCTGAGGCTAAAAAAATCTTGAATTTAGATGAAAAAGTGAAAGCTCAAAGAACGATTAAAGAGCTTGAAAATAAGAGATCTGAAAAGCGTAGACGTTTATATTTAGCACAAGATGAGGTAGATGAAAAGAAAGAAAACCTACTTTCTGAAACAGAAAAACGTTTAGAACAAAATATAACTGAAACGGAATTGTTTGCAATTCGTTTTAAAATTCTTTAATATGACAAACGAAGAATTAATAACATTAGTTAATGAATTGCTCCAACAAGGCAAAGAATTAGAATGGCTTGAATTTAAGCAAGGTGATGCAACAGATGCACAACGCTTGGGTAGATACATTTCTGGGCTAGCCAACGCTGCTAATTATAATAATGTGCCTTTTGGTTATTTAGTCTTTGGTATTAAAGATGAAACTTTGGATATTGTAGGTACAAACTATAATTACATCAATAAAAAAGAGAAAGGAAGTGACTTAGATTTTTACATTCGTAGAAACCTTAGTCCTTCGGTACATTTTCAGCATTTTGTTTGTGATTATGATGGTAATAAAATAGAAATATTTAAAATATCTGCTGCTCAAAATATCCCTGTTTCTTTTGAAAATGAAGCCTATATAAGAGTAGCTTCTAGTCTTACTGAATTAAAAAAATATCCAGATCGTATGAGAGCAATTTTAAATTCTCATATTGATTGGTCAGCAGAAATCGTACCTAATGCCACTTTAGAAGATTTAGATACTTACGCTATTCAAAAAGCAAGAGATATTTATAAAGAAAAAAACAAAAACAAGTCTTTTTATAAGGAAATAGACAATTGGACTAATGAAGTATTTCTCGATAAACTTAAAGTAACCATTAACGGTAAGGTCACTAATACAGCCTTAATATTATTGGGTAAATCAGAAGCATCACATTTATTGTCTCCTAAAGTAGCTCAAATCACTTGGAAATTAGATACCGAAGAAAAAGCATACGAGCATTTTTCTATGCCACTGTTTCTAGCAGTAAATGAGGTATTAGCTAAGATCAGAAATGTCAACTATAAGTTTTTTCCAACCAATCAATTAATTTCTATTGAAGTACCTAAATACGATAACGAAAGTATTTTAGAAGCTTTAAACAATTGTATTGCACATCAAGATTATAGTTTAAATTCTAGAATTATAGTTACTGAAAAAATAAACAAATTGATATTTGAAAATGCAGGTGGTTTTTTTGAAGGAAATGCTGAGGATTATTTTTTAGGTGAGAAAACACCTAAGAATTACCGTAATAAATGGTTGGTAGAAGCTATGGTCAATCTGAATATGATAGATTCAATGGGCTATGGTATTTTCAAAATGCTGAAAAGCCAAAAAGAGCGATATTTTCCATTACCTGATTATAGCAAGTCTAAGGGAAACGAAGTCATTTTAGAAATATATGGTCATTCTATTGACGAAAATTATTCAAAATTGCTGATAGAAAATAAAGATGGATTAGACCTTACACAAGTGATTTTACTGGATCGAATACAGAAAAAAACACCTATTACAGATGCTGCAGCCAAAATGCTGCGCACCAAGGGCTTGATTGACGGCAGAAAACCTAATTATTTTATATCGGCAAAAATTGCAGAATTGACCAACCGAAAAGCCGAATATACCCGAAATAAAGGATTAGATAAAGAAGTGCTTGAGTCATTTGTTTTAAAGCATATTGAGCATCATGGATTTGCTTCAAGATCAGAAATTAATCAATTGTTGATGGATAAACTCCCTGATTATTTGGATGAAAAGCAAAGAAAAAAGAAAATAGACAACCTATTACAGGGCATGAAGGATAGCATTCACAATGTGGGCTCTCGTACGGAATCAAAATGGGTGAAAATTAGGAAAGACTAGGAAAGGTTTAGGAAAGAAAAAAGAGATTTATCAGATAATAATAAAATGCAAATAAATGATTTTCAGCATTTTGCAATAAAATATTTTAGGAAAGCTCAGGAAAGAACTTAGGGTACGATTAGGAAAGGGAAAAGGGGTTTGTTTAACAATTATAAAATACAAATAAATGATTTTCAGTGTTTTAAAAGAGAATATTTCAGGAAAACTCAGGAAAGATAGGAATAGACTTTGGGATACTTAGGTGATGTAAAGCAATGAAAAAGACAATGCATAATAAGGATTATTCTATTGTTAATCAGGGTTCTACAAGAAAGCCTATTTGGGTATTAAGTTTATCTAATGAGTAACCAAAGAATATTTTTAGACAAACTTTTCCAATTTTAGACAAACTTTAGTTGAACTTCGGAAAGATTAGGGATAAACTTAGGGCAATCTAGGGAAGATTAGGGATAAAAAAGCACGAATCCTGTCCATCCTAAAATCTCTAAATCATGTTCAAGACTATTTTAACAACAAAATAAAGATTATAGTAACACACTATGGCTCAAAATAAAAACTTACAAAAATTAGAATTAACGTGGATTGGCAAAGGTGAAGAACCCAAGCTTGAACCTCGTATTTTAATAGAAAACCCAGAATACAGCTATTGGGAAGGAAAAGATAAAGGAAAACCAGCTCCTTGGGGAAACAATAATAGTTATAATCATTCAAAAAATAATCCTGGCAATCCTAGTAATCCTCAAAATCATGTTCCAGACAATATGCTGATACATGGCGACAACCTATTAGCATTAAAAGCCTTAGAACAAGACTATGCAGGTAAGGTTAAATGCATCTATATAGACCCACCATACAATACTGGTAATGCTTTTGAGCATTATGATGATGGTATTGAACATTCTTTGTGGCTAAATTTAATGAAACCTCGTTTAGAGATTCTAAGAACTTTATTAGCCGATGATGGCTTGGATATCCTAACGAAAGT
>NZ_DKSQ01000055.1:0-56874 GCF_002472765.1 Empedobacter sp. UBA7252 | reverse complement strand
AAAATAAAAAAGTAGATTAAAATTTAATCTACTTTTTTATTTTTTCAAAAATCTCCTTCAATTTCAATTCTTCATTTTCCCAACAAAGTTCGTTTGCAGCATTTGCAAGATTTTCTTGGTAACTTCTTTTTCCTTCGTCTAAGATTTCTTGTAGTTTTTCAGCCAAATGTTTTGGATAGTGGTTGTCAATCACTTTTCCAACTTTATACTCTTCGACTATTTTTTTTATTTCTGGTAAATTTGTTGCTAAAATTGGTACTCTAGCTTGAATAAAGTCAAATAATTTATTCGGTAGAGCGTAGCGATAGCTTAATCCTAAATCTTCTTCCATACTCATTCCTACATCAGCTAAAGGTGTTATAGTTTTTAAAGTTTTTGGGGGAATATTTCCTAAAAAATGAATGCGATTAGTTAAGTCTAAATCTTTTACCAATTGTTCGTATTCAGTTTTTTTAGGCCCTTCGCCAGCAATCCAAAATTGACAATTATCAATGTGTTTGAACGCTTCAATCATTCTGTCAATTCCTCGACTCATGTTAATTGCGCCTTGATACAATAATATTTTATCGTTTGTTGGATTTTCGGGTAAGCGAAAGAAAATTAAATCTTGTTTATCGTTAAGTTTTGTTCGGTTGGGAACATTTCTAATCACAGCCGGATTAGCACCATATTCCTTGCGAAACCAATTGGCATATCCATCACTTACGGTATAAAAATACTTGATTTTTGGAACAAGAGAACGTTCTAAAGTTTTCCAAACTTTTTTTGTTTTAGGACGATTGTGTAATGATGGCAATTCTGAATAAATTTCGTGACTATCAAAAACTAAAGGAATTTTTTTGATTTTACTTACCAAATAAAAAGGAAGTAAGCTATCTAAATCATTCGCTAGTAAAATAGTTTGTTTATCCGCTTTTTTAAGTAAAGTGAAAAATAATTTGTAATTGAATTCAGCATACTTTTTCATTGTTGATTGATTCTTTTGTTCCATCAAAAATGTCTTGTACGGTTTATTCAATTTCGGTCTACCGTTTATAGTCGCGCCAATCAATTCTACATCGTATCCAAATTTTAACAAAGAATGGCAAACTTTATCTAATCTTTGATCCGTTTCAATATTATTTAGTACAGCAGATAGGATTTTCAATTTTATGGTTTTTGAAGATTATTTTCCAGGTTTGAAGATGATATAATACGCCTGAACTAAAAATAAAATCGCATTTGGAATAAGGACTGGCCAAGCCTCGATCATAGCAGCATAAATTACAAAACATACACAACCAATTGCATTGATAATGCGGATAATTGTAATCTTCGAAAAAAAGAATGCTAGTACAATAAAGACTGAAGCAAGATAGCCAAAAATATCAGCTATACCAATGTTAGATAAAAAATCCATAAAACGATAAATAAGAATGATAAAGTATAGGCAAAATTATGAAAAATAAGTCGATAACTTTGTGTAAATTTGCACAATGATAGAAACTTTATCAAAGATAAAACACAAAGATTCGCCAAACTTCTTTTTACTTGCTGGTCCATGTGCCATCGAAAGTGAAGATATGGCTTTGAGAATTGCTGAAAAAGTAGTAACAATTACTGATAAATTAGAGATTCCTTATGTTTTTAAAGGATCTTTCAAAAAAGCAAATCGTTCTCGTATTGATAGTTTTACAGGGATTGGAGATGAAAAAGCATTGAAAATTATTCAAAAAGTTGGAGAAACTTTTGATGTTCCAACAACTACAGATATTCACGAACCTTTTCATGCAGAAATGGCGGCGGCTTATGTAGATGTGCTACAAATTCCTGCTTTCTTGGTTCGTCAAACCGATTTAGTGGTTGCAGCTGCACAAACTGGAAAACATGTTACGTTGAAAAAAGGTCAATTTCTTTCGCCAGAAGCAATGAAATTTCCTGTAGAAAAAGTAACAGATTCTGGTAATAATAATGTAGCAATTATCGAGCGTGGAACAATGTTAGGTTACGGAGATTTAGTGGTAGATTATCGTGGAATTCCTGTGATGCAAAATTATGCACCAGTTATTTTAGATATCACACATTCTTTACAACAACCAAATCAGGCTTCAGGTGTAACAGGAGGAAAGCCAGAATTAATCGAAACGATTGCTAAAGCTGGAATTGCTGTTGGTGCTGATGGTATTTTTATCGAAACGCATCCAGATCCTAAAAATGCAAAAAGTGACGGTGCAAACATGTTACAATTAGATTTGTTAGAAGACTTATTAACTAAATTAGTTAGAGTTCGTCAGGCAATTCTATAAAAATAATTTTTAAAGAAAATTTATTAAATAATACTTAGTCAAGTTGATTAAGTATTTTTAATTTTTTTAGATAATGGATAATTTAATTCAGAAATATAATATTCCAGGACCTCGTTACACAAGTTATCCAACTGTTCCGTTTTGGGACAATGATGATTTTACTAAACAAGGTTGGATTGAAACTTTTCAACGATCTTTCGATGAAAGTAATGTAGAAGAAGGAATATCAATTTATATTCATTTACCTTATTGCGAGTCGTTGTGTACGTTTTGTGCATGTAACAAACGTATTACGAAACAACATTCGGTAGAAGTTCCGTATATTGATACAGTTTTGAAAGAATGGAGATTATATGTGGATTTATTTTCATCTCGACCAAAAATTAAAGAAATTCATTTAGGAGGAGGAACACCAACGTTTTTTTCTCCAGAAAATTTGAAGAAATTAATTGATGGTATTTTTGAATATGCGGATGTAGCTGAAGGACACGAATTTAGTTTAGAAGGTCATCCAAATAACACAACAAGAGAACATTTACAGGCTTTATACGATTTAGGTTTTAGACGTATTTCGTATGGTGTACAAGATTATGATCTGAAAGTTCAGGAAGCGATCAATCGTGTTCAACCTTTCGAGAATGTGAAAAGAGCAACCGAAGAAGCGCGCGAAATTGGTTTTACATCGATTTCTCACGATTTGATTTTTGGTCTTCCACATCAAACAATGGAAGGAATGATGGAAACTATTAATTTGACAAAAGAATTAAATCCAGATCGTATTTCGTTTTACAGTTATGCGCATGTGCCGTGGATAAAAGGTGTTGGACAACGTGGTTTTCAGGACGATGATTTGCCTTCACCAGAATTGAAACGTGCATTATATGAAGAAGGAAAGAAAATGTTCGAGGAAATGAACTATTTCGAAGTTGGAATGGATCATTTTGCCTTAGAACAAGACTCGATGTATCAATCGATGAAAAACCATACATTACATCGTAATTTTATGGGATATTCTTCTTCGAAAACACAATTAATGGTTGGTTTAGGAGTTTCTTCTATCAGTGATTCTTGGTATAGTTTTGCACAAAACGAGAAGACAGTAGAAGAGTACGAAAAATCAATCAATAACGGAGAATTATCCGTTTTCAAAGGACATATATTATCAGAAGAAGATTTGATTATGCGTCGTCATATTCTAAATTTAATGTGTAATTTAGAAACTTCTTGGGCTGATGATAACATGAAATTTGATGATGTAGATCGTATCAAAACTATGTTACAAGATATGGTTGACGATAATTTGATTGAATTTGTAGAAAATGGTTTGATCGTAAAAGAAGAAGGACGTCCATACGTTCGAAATGTGTGTATGACATTCGATAAGAGAATGATAGATAACGAGCCAGAAACACGCATTTTCTCAATGACAATCTAATAAAATAGATAAATGTTTTAAACTTTATCAAAAAAAGTATATATTTGAATATCTCAAACAATGAAAGAAATAGAAATTCACGGTAAAAAATTTATTCCGTACATCGCTTTTGAAGAAATAGAACACGCCATCAAAAATATGGCAAACGAAGTTTACGAAGAATACAAAGACGAAAGACCGATTTTTGTTGGTGTATTAAACGGAGTTGTAATGTTCTTCAGCGATTTCTTAAAACAATATCAAGGAGAATGTGAGATTTCGTTCTTGAAATTAAAATCTTACGAAGGAACAGAATCAACAGGGAAAATTACTATTGAGATGGATATTCCGATGAATGTTGAAGGACGTCACGTAATTATTTTAGAAGATATTGTAGATACAGGTAATACGTTAGTAGAGTTGCACCGAATCTTGAAAGAGAAAAAGGTAAAATCATTAAAAGTAGCAACTTTATTATTTAAGCCAGATGCTTACAAAAAAGATTTAAAAGTAGATTTAGTAGGAATTTCTATTCCTGATAAATTTGTAGTAGGTTATGGATTAGATTTTGACGGATTAGGAAGAAATTTACCAGATATTTATCAAATAAAACATTAAAACAAAATGCTAAACATTGTATTGTTCGGACCTCCTGGCAGTGGTAAAGGAACACAAGCTAAATTTTTAGAAGAAAAGTACCAAACTCCTCAAATTTCTACTGGAGACTTATTTCGTTTCAACCTTAAAAATGAAACAGAATTAGGCGCTCTTGTGAAATCTTACATGGACAAGGGACAATTAGTTCCAGATGAGGTAACAACAAATATGTTGGTTGATCATTTAGATAACAATCCAAATGCGCAAGGATACATTTTTGATGGATATCCACGTACAACATCTCAAGCAGAAGCTTTAGATAAAATCTTAGCAGATAAATACGAAAGCGAAGTTTCGATTACATTAGCATTAGTTGTGGATGACGAAATTTTGGTTCAACGTTTATTAGAACGCGGAAAAACTTCTGGTCGTGCTGATGATGTGGACGAAAAAATTATCCGTGATCGTATTACAGAATATTACGAGAAAACTGCAATTGTAGCAGAACACTACAAAGCGCAAGGAAAATGGGTTGAGATTGATGGAGTAGGTTCTATTGAAGATATTACCGAAAAATTGAACGCAGCAATTAAAGAAGTTTTATAAGAACAACTTTTACATAATACTAAAAATGCTCCTTTTAATTAAAGGAGCATTTTTTTATTATTATCATTTCTGAATGTAGCTTTTTGTGAAATGAAGAACCGACATCAGAATGACTTTTCTATTTTCCTTCAACCAAGCCTTTACAAATGTTTTTTACAACAGCAGGACCTTCATAAATAAAACCTGTATAAACTTGTAACAAACTTGCACCAGCTTCCAGTTTTTCTTTAGCATCTTCGGCTGTATGAATTCCGCCAACTCCAATGATAGGAAATGCTTTGTTCGATTTTTCAGAAAGATAACGAATCACTTCTGTTGAACGATTTTTAAGTGGTTTTCCCGAAACTCCACCAGTTTCTTTTACAATTTCTGGATCAGATTTTAATCCTTCTCTTGAAATGGTTGTATTTGTAGCAATCACTCCAGCAATTTTAGATTCTAATACAATATCTATAATATCGTCCAATTGAGAATCTGTTAAATCTGGTGCGATTTTAAGTAAAATTGGTTTCGGTTTTTCGTTTTGATTATTGTATTGTTGCAAATAATTAAGAATGTACAATAAAGGTTCTTTTTCTTGTAAATCGCGTAATCCAGGTGTGTTTGGAGAACTTACATTGACTACAAAATAATCAACATAATCAAACAATGCATTGAAACATTTGATGTAATCGTCAACAGCATCTTCATTTGGTGTCAATTTGTTTTTACCAATATTTCCGCCAATAATATAGTTTTCACGATTTTTTAATTCTCTAATTTTCGAAACAGCAAAATCAACACCTTTGTTATTAAATCCCATTCGGTTGATAATCGCTTCATCTTCTACCAAACGAAACATACGCGGCGCATCATTCCCTGGTTGAGGTTTTGGTGTAACGGTTCCAATTTCGATAAAGCCAAATCCGAAGTGGTTCAATTCTTCAATATATTCAGCATTTTTATCAAAACCAGCAGCTAAACCAATTGGATTTTTGAATTTAATTCCAAAAACTTCTCGTTCTAAACTTGGATGATTGTATTGATAAAATTTATCTAATAATTTTCCAACTCCAGGAAATGCAGCATAATTTTTTAGATTTCGCGTAACGAAATGATGCGCATCTTCGGGTTGTAATTGAAATAAAATGTTTTTGAATTGTTTGTACATGCTACAAAATTAATCAATCCTATTCATTATAAAAATATGTTTTGATTACTTATTTTTTGTGATTGATTGTATTGTGCTAATTGGAGAAATTTCAACAGTTTTTTGACCTTTTCCAACTTAAAAATAGTAGAGACTATTGGTATTGATAAGGTAGATTTCTTTTTTCTCACCAGAATTGAAAGTTAAGGTTTGTCCATATTTTTCGAATTTTAAATCTCCATTTTTTATTCGTTTTGATAAAAAATTACCACCACCAATTCCAAAACCTAAAAAGAAACAAATCAGCATAACAAAAAAGAATTCAATTGAATTTTGATTAATTTTCTTAGTGAATTCTTCATTCGTGAGGTTATCAGTTTCTTTAATCTTATAATATTTCTTAATGAATTTTTTCTCTGGATGTTTCAATGAATACTGTTTAAAACTATAAAGTAGAAAAATAAGAAGAATAAAAAAGATTAGTAGGAAAGGATGTGCGGTAATTTCAGAAATTGGACTTATTAAGATATCCATAATGCTCGAAAATTTCAGAATATTAATATCCAATTGATAGTAAAAAATAGATTCTTTAATAATTCCCATGATGACTAAATAAATATAACCAAAAGGAAGTAATCGTTGTAAATGTTCGTTATTCATACTATTGAATCTATTTTTGGCGCGATTTTATTTCTTTGTTAATCATAGAAAGCCTTATGACCAAAGGCATCAAAGTAGTTGAAGTTCTGCAAGCAACGGCAATTAATGCATAATTTTTTGATTTTATTGCTGAATATACCAAGAAGATAGAAATCAAAAACATCAAACATCCAAAAGTAATTACCATTGTTTTGGTTTGTTTTTGCTTTTTCAGAAGTTAGTCATCAGTATATTCGGACAAATTTTTTTAGTATTCATGATAGTGTGTTAATTAATTGAATAAATATAAATAAAAATCTGAGTCATTATAAATTATTCATTCAAAATAGATAATACAAGATTTTAATAAACAAATTAGAAATTGTACTTTTGCAGACTAATTAAAAGAGAAAAATTATGCAATCAAATTTTGTTGACTACGTAAAAATAAATTGTAGAGCCGGACATGGAGGTGCGGGTTCAGCAAGTTTGCATCGCGAAAAATATATTGACAAAGGTGGACCAGATGGTGGAGATGGTGGACGTGGAGGAAATATCACGCTTCTTGGAAACTCAAATCTTTGGACCTTGTTAGAATTTCGATTCAAAAGACATTTCCGTGCGCAAAACGGTGGACGTGGAGGTAAATCTCGTTCTACTGGTGCTGACGGTGAAGATATTATTTTGGAAGTTCCGATCGGAACAATTGCCAAAGATGACGAAGGAAATATTATTGGCGAAGTAACAGAAAATGGGCAAGAATTAATTATTGCGCAAGGAGGAAAAGGGGGGCTAGGAAACTGGCATTTCCGTTCTGCAACGCGTCAAACGCCTCGTTATGCACAGCCAGGTTTGGATGGTGACGAGCGTCAAGTTACATTGGAGTTGAAAATTTTGGCAGATGTTGGTTTAGTTGGTTTTCCAAATGCAGGAAAATCTACTTTATTATCAGCTGTTTCGGCTGCTAAACCAAAAATTGCAGATTACGCATTTACAACGTTAACACCTAACTTGGGAATTGTAGAATACCGTAATCATCAGTCATTTATTATGGCAGATATTCCTGGAATTATCGAAGGTGCGGCAGAAGGAAAAGGTCTTGGACATCGTTTCTTGCGTCATATTGAGCGTAATTCTAACTTATTATTTTTAATTCCTGCCGATACAGAAGATTATAAAAAAGAATATGAAATTCTGTTGAATGAATTGAAAAAATTCAATCCTGAATTGTTAGATAAAGAACGAATTTTAGCTATTTCTAAGTCAGATATGTTAGATGATGAATTGGAAGCTGAGATTAAAGCACAATTACCAACTGATATTGATACGATATTTATTTCGTCTGTTTCTGGAAAAGGAATCACAGAATTGAAAGATTTATTGTGGAAAAAACTACACGAATAACTAATTATTAAAGATAAAGACAAATGTTTAGAAATTTTGGAGACATCATGGGAATGATGGGAAAAATCAATTCATTTAAAGATAAATTTTCTGATTTGAAAAATGAATTAGATGGAGAAATTTTTACAACGACTTCTAACGATGGAAAAGTAAAAATTACAATGTCTAAATTAGCAACAATAAAAGATATTGAACTTGCTGAAGGAATGGAAAAAGAAGAAATTGAAGATTTGTTAGTGATGACGTTAAACAAAGCGTTGGAACAAGTAAAAACAGAAGCAATTGACAGAGCGAAAAAAACAGCTCAAGAAAATTTACCAAACATTCCTGGAATGCCTTTCTAAGAAGAATTTGAAAAAATAAAACCCCCTGAAAATTAATTTTCAGGGGTTTTTGTTTGATAATTTGGTTCAATATTTTTATCATCTTTCTCATCCAAAGATTCAAGATATTCTGCTTTCAAACGTTCTTGTTCTTGGTAAATATCCCATAAACGCTCGGCTTGTGGATCATAATAATTTTCTTGATCCCATTTCGGAACTTCTTTTTGTGGACCAATATTTCTAAACAAATAAGCAAAAAATGCACCCGAAATAAATCCACTTAAATGTCCTTCCCAAGAAATAGAATTACTACTTGTATCTGTTTTTAATTGTGGTAAAATTTCTTGAGGAACCATTCCCCAAATCATTCCGCCGTATAATAAAATAATGATTAATGAAATCGCCATTAAACCGCGTTCTTTTCTAATAATTCCACTGAAAAATATGAACGAAGCCAATAAATAAACGATAGAACTTGCTCCGATATGGCAACTTACATTATCATCTAAAAAAGGAGGATTTCCAATCATCCAAAGAATAATTCCTGATAAAATCCAACCAAAAAAAATAACATAATAAGCTAATCTATCGTACATCAATAGTGCGATAAAGCTAAGAAATGCTAACGGAAAGGTATTACTGATAATGTGTTTCCAACCCGAATGAAATAAAGGTGAGAGCAGAATTCCTTTCAATCCTACGAAAGTTCTCGGAATAACGCCGTAACAACCGTTTAAATTGTATCCGTTTTGTTGGAACAAAAAGATAATCCACATTGGTATAAGCAGTAGCAGAGGAATTATAATAGTTTTCTTCGGAAAAGGATAACTCATAAAATTGGTTTTGAAAACATCATTCAATCTTTATTCCTTTCCAGAAAATCTGCCAATTTTGGTCAAATTAAGTTTAATAGCGTTTTATTAATTCTCT
Source organism: Empedobacter sp. UBA7252 (assembly GCF_002472765.1). Lineage (NCBI taxonomy): Bacteria > Pseudomonadati > Bacteroidota > Flavobacteriia > Flavobacteriales > Weeksellaceae > Empedobacter > Empedobacter sp. UBA7252. Next base: position 47,547 of record NZ_DKSQ01000055.1, on the reverse strand, counting down.
CGCAAGCAATTTCCAATCTGTCCATTTCACGCCTAATTGATGATTTTGAACAGCAATTTTATGTTGGTAATTCAAATGCTTAATCACTTCCTTATAAGCTTTTATCAAATTAAAATTCGGATCATAAATATGAGTTGCTTCAGAATTTGCACCATTAATTTCAAGTATGACAAAATTTCCGTTCTGAAAATCTTCTAAACTTTTTGCTTTCAAATCGATACGACCATAATAAAAACCATCAATTTTTTGTGCGATTTGATCTATAGTTTCTTCTAATTTAGACGTTTTTAGAGAAGATCCATCTAAAAAAGTTGTTCCTCGACTATGATTTCCTATTGGTTCAACCAATAATTTTTCATCTTTTTGAAGAACTGAATTTAGTTCGTTTTGTAAACGTTTAAACAAATAATCTTTTCGGTAAAAAGCTCTTAAATTTTGTTCGATTAATTCTTTCAAAGTTGATTTTCCATCACCCGTAAACGTCAAAAAATCTTTTGCTGTTATCGACAGTATTTTACCATTTTTTTCTTTTGGTAATCTAACATAGAAAACACCAAACTCAAAGTTTGATTGAATATATTCTTGTAAAATTAAATCTCGATTATTTTGCTCTAAATAATTTTTCCAATCAATTTCATTTCTGATTAATTCTACACCAATTCCACGTTCACCAAGATTTGGTTTTGCAATAAAGGGAAAATTAAACGGAATTTCTTGTGTTGTAAATTCATCAAAAAAAATGGTTTTTGGCTTATAATTTTTATCAATTTGATTGAGTAAATCAATTTTAGAATAATCAATAAATCCGCCCCATTTCATTGTAGGATTTGCCGAGCAAAAGTAAGCTGGAGCGCCTGTTTGAAAGATTTTATAAATGTACCAAGGTGTCAATGGCGCATAAAATAACCAGAATGGCCAAAATTCGTATCGTGTCCATTTTGTTATTTTCGGATTCATTTTTCTTGATTTTGAAAAGCAATTGTAGAAGATGCAATTCCAAAATTTTGTGGAATTTTAATCGTTGAAAAATGAGTTTCGATCGCAATTTTAATCAACGCAAAATGATGAATGCTATGATCAAAACAATACATTAATTCGCGATAATTTGTGGTATTAATTGTGAAATTCTCTCCGTAATAATTCTGTTTTAGCTGAATTGTTTTTTCTAAATCTAAACGTTCTATTTGTGATTTTAGATGATTCAGCGTATTCAAACTTTCAACAACCGAATTTTCTAAAGCACGATTTCGCTCTCTATCATCATAACAAATACAATTGTTTTTTTGCGCTTGTAAAAAGCACGAATAAAACTCGATAATATGACGAAAATGTTGACCAACAGAAGCACCAGAAATGATTTCTAATTCCTTTTGAAAAGACAGATCGTCAAATTGCAAAAGAATCGATTTCATTTCATCAAAGGAATGCGCTATAGTTTTCTGAATACTCATAATTCTTTGCAAAGATAAATTTTTACATTTGAACTAAATTGAAAAATGAGATGTGTATAATCAGTTTTTACAGAAATGAGGATGAATTTGTGTTGACGCACAACCGAGATGAGGAAATAAATCGTTCTTCTTCTAAAGAGATTGTGGAGCAAAAGCGTTTTGATAAAACTTATTTTTCGCCTGTAGATGAGCGCGCAAATGGAACTTGGATTTTTTATTCGGAACAATATGTTGCGTGTATTTTGAATGGAGGAATCGAAAAACCAATGCATTTCAAAGAAAAATACAGAGAAAGTAGAGGAATTATCTTATTAGATTTATTGAAATATAATTCTGTAAATGAGTTTATTAATTCGGAAAATTTGTCAGGAATCGCACCTTTTACAATTTTTGTTTTTGAAAGACTAACTAAAAATGCTTACCTTTTGTTTTGGAATGAAAATAAACTGAGCGTAAAAGATATTTCGCAAGAAAAAATTGTGACATGGTGTTCGTCGACATTGTACAGTCCTGAAAGAAGAAATGAAATTGATGAAATTTTTAATCAAAATAATGATTTAAAATCCGAAGAAATTTTAGAACTTCACGATGATTTGAAAATGAAAAAAGGTGATTTGTACGATTTTTTAGCAACGACATCTATCTCTCAAATTATTATGAATTCTTTAAGAATTGATATGAAATATTGTCAGCTATTTTGAAATTAATAGACAATAATTCGTTATTTTAAGGAATCATCAAATCATTTCGGACATAGGCATAATTTATGCTATAGTCTATCAGAATAATTATATTTGTTAAAGACAGCTTAAATAATAAAATGAACGATAATTTCTCACAACAAGTAAAAGACGTTATTTCTTATAGTAAGGAAGAAGCGTTGAGATTAGGCCACGACCAAATAGGAACGGAACACCTTCTGTTGGGGATTATTCGCGACGGTGAAGGGAAAGCCATTTCTGTCTTAGAAGCATTGAATGTCGATTTAGACGAAATGCGTCAAAAAATAGAAAACCTAAACCCAGCAAAAGAAACTCCAGGTAATAATATAAAAAATTTGAGTTTGACAAAACAAGCTGAAAGAGCGTTGAAAACAACATTCTTAGAAGCAAAATTGTTTAAAAGTCCGACTGTAAATACAATTCACTTATTATTGTGTATTCTTCGTAATGAAAACGATCCGATTACAAAATTGATGAATAAGTTGGATATTGATTACAATACAGTAAAGGAGGAATTCAAATTTCAATTTCAAGATGAGGAAATTCAATCTCCTCGTGCAGAAAATCCATCTTTTGATGGAGGTGATTCTGATAACGATTTTGAGCGTGCATCTACAAGTAAACCTACTTCGAAAAGTAAAACACCAGTTTTAGATAATTTCGGACGAGATTTGACAGCGATTGCGCAAGAAGGAAAATTAGATCCTGTAGTTGGACGCGAAAAAGAAATAGAACGTGTTTCGCAAATTCTTTCTCGTCGTAAAAAGAACAATCCATTGTTAATTGGAGAGCCAGGTGTTGGTAAATCTGCAATTGCAGAAGGTTTAGCGTTAAGAATTGTACAACGTAAAGTTTCGCGCGTATTGTTCAACAAACGTGTGGTAACATTAGATTTAGCATCATTAGTTGCTGGAACTAAATATCGTGGACAATTTGAAGAGCGTATGAAAGCAATCATGAATGAATTAGAGAAAAATGATGATATTATTCTTTTCATTGATGAGTTACATACAATTGTTGGAGCAGGAGGAGCTACGGGTTCTTTAGACGCTTCTAACATGTTCAAACCTGCTTTGGCGCGTGGTGAATTACAATGTATTGGAGCAACAACGTTGGACGAATATCGTCAATATATTGAAAAAGATGGTGCATTAGTTCGTCGTTTTCAAAATGTGATGGTTGAACCAACAACTCCAGAAGAAACATTACAGATTTTACATAATATCAAAGATAAGTATGAAGCGCATCATAATGTAAATTATACAGATGAAGCGTTGCAAGCTTGTGTAAATTTGACAACACGTTATATTACAGATCGTTTCTTGCCAGATAAAGCGATTGATGCTTTAGATGAAGCGGGTTCTCGCGTGCATATCAAGAATATAAAAGTTCCTCAAGAAATTTTAGATCTTGAAGCAAAATTAGAAGAAGTTCGCGAAGAGAAAACGAAAGTTGTAAAATCTCAAAAATACGAAGAAGCTGCTCGTTTACGTGATTCAGAGAAACAAATAGAAAGTGATTTGAAACGTGAGCAAGCAAAATGGGTACAAGAATCGAAAGAGAATCGTGAAACAGTTACAGAAGAAAATGTAGCGGAAGTTGTTTCGTTGATGTCTGGCGTTCCTGTACATCGTGTAGCTGAAAAAGAATTGAAAAAATTGGCTCAGATGAATGAGTTAATGAAAGGAAAAGTAATTGGTCAAGATGAAGCGGTAACGAAAGTTGTAAAAGCAATTCAACGTAATCGTGCAGGATTGAAAGATCCGAACAAACCAATTGGTTCATTCATTTTTTTAGGAACTACGGGTGTTGGTAAAACACAATTAGCGAAAGTTTTGGCGAAAGAAATCTTTGATTCGAATGATGCGTTAATTCGTATCGATATGTCAGAATACATGGAGAAATTTGCCGTTTCTCGCTTAGTTGGAGCACCTCCGGGCTACGTTGGTTACGAAGAAGGTGGACAATTGACAGAAGCAGTTCGTCGTAAACCATATGCGGTAATTTTGTTAGATGAGATTGAGAAAGCGCATCCAGATGTATTCAATATCTTGTTACAAATTTTGGATGATGGTCATGTAACAGATAGTTTAGGTCGTAAAGTTGATTTCCGTAATACGATTATCATTTTAACGTCTAACATTGGTACAAGACAATTGAAAGAGTTTGGAGATGGTGTTGGATTTGGAACTTCATCTAAGAAAGATTCTGCTGATGAACGCGCAAAATCAACAATTGAAACAGCTTTAAAACGTGCTTTCGCGCCAGAATTTTTGAATCGTATTGATGATATTATTTTCTTTAATTCATTGACAAAAGAAGACATCATGAAAATCATCGATATTGAATTAGCAAGTTTAATCGAGCGTTTAATAGCTTTGAATTATCATATTGAATTAACAGAGGAAGCGAAGAATTTTATCGCAGACAAAGGATTTGATAAAGATTATGGAGCTCGTCCGTTGAAACGTGCTATTCAGAAATACATCGAAGATCCAATGGCAGAAGAAATTATCAATGCTGTAATTAGTGAAGGAGATGAATTAACTCTTGATTTAAATGAAGCAAAAGATGGTGTTAAAATTTCTGTAAAAGGAAAAACGAAAGAAGAAAAATCAGAATAATTTCTAAGTTTCTATAATAGAAAGGCTTGAACATTTTTGTTCAAGCCTTTTTTATTTCGGTAACTTTTGCCGTACATTTGCGCTCAGCAAGCCACTTTGTCGCTTCATGTATGTGAAGAGGAAAGTCCGGGCTCCAAAGAGTAAGCATAGCGGGTAACGCCCGTCCGTCGAGAGGCGAGGACAAGTGCAACAGAAAGTATGTACAGTTCGGCTGTAGTGAAACCAGGTAAACTCTATGCGGAGCAATGCCATGTATACCAGCAGTTAAGAGCTACTCGTTCGTTGCTGGGGGGTAGGCAGATTGATATTTTAGGTAACTAAAATACTAGATAAATGACAAAGCATCTTGATTTATTAAGGTGACAGAACCCGGCTTATCGGCTTGCTTTTTTCTATTTTTTGAAGTAAAGACTAAATAATTCTGAAGTATTAGAACAGTTGTTCTTTTTCAAAATATTTCTTCGATGCGTGTCAATAGTATGTTTACTTAAATCTATAGCGTTTGCTATATCCTGACTTGTGTAGCCTTTAATCAGAAATTCGATAATCTCCGTTTCTTTTTTTGTAAGTTGTAAAGATGAATTTGTTTTTGAATTAAGAAGATTATTCAATCCATCTTTGATGTTGTAAATATGCATAATAGGCTTTCCTCCAACCTTTATTTGTGTGATGTCAGTCGCTAAACAAAAAACTCGATTTGGTAAAAAATTTTTACTTAATTCGTAAAAGAAATGTTGCAAATGAATTTGATGAATTTCTCCTTTTTTATCTATCACACGAAAATCATAAGTAAATTTATAATTCATTCTTTCTTCAGGGACAATTTCCATACTAAAATTTGCAATTCGTTGCTGAATATCAATCACATGTTGCAAATCATCGGGATGTACCATTTGAACACATAATTCAGCTGTATATTCGTCAGGAAGATAACCCAAAATATCTTCGCATTGAGGAGAAACATATTCGAATGTTGCAGAATTAGGATTGATGAAATACATAAAAGATTCACCAAGAGCAAGACTTCTTAAAGTTTGTAAATAATCATTAATCGATTGAAAACTCTCATTTTTTTCGTTTAAGGTTCTACGATCTGTATTTTCACTCCATAGTTTTTTTACAATACTTGCATATTCAGTAATAGATTTTTGATTTGCTTTTTTCATATGCTTACAAGTAAAAGTTAATAAAATACCATTAAATGAGTATTTTTTAAGTTAGTAATATAAACTAATTTTGCAAAATATATATAGGATTAAAGCAGTTTTGCTTTTTCAACCAACCTATTTTATATTTAACCTATAAAAAAAGGAGCTAAATTTTTTAGCTCCTTTTTAATATTATGATGGAATTAAAGTAAAGATTTTACTTTCTCGATTACAGCAGTAGAATCGATTCCATATTTTTTCATTAAATCTGAAGGTGTTCCAGATTCACCGAATTTATCATTAACCGCAACAAAAGCTTGTTTTGTTGGTAATTTTTGAGCTAAAACTCTTGCAACAGATTCACCTAAACCACCTAAAATATTATGTTCTTCAGCTGTTACAATTTTTCCTGTTTTCTTTACAGAGTTTAAGATAATTTCTTCATCCAATGGTTTGATTGTATGAATATTGATCACCTCACAAGAAATTCCTTCTTTTTCTAACTCAGCAGCAGCAACCAAAGATTCCCAAACTAAGTGACCTGTCGCAACAATTGTTACATCAGAACCTTCGTTCATTAAGATACCTTTACCAATTTCAAATTTTTGGTCAGCTGGTGTGAAAACTGGAACAGCAGGACGACCGAAACGTAAGTAAACAGGACCTTCATATTCAGCTGCAGCAATTGTAGCCGCTTTAGTTTGATTGTAATCACAAGGATTGATAACCACCATTCCTGGTAACATTTTCATCAAACCAATATCTTCTAATGTTTGATGAGTTGCACCATCTTCTCCTAACGTTAAACCAGCGTGCGATGCAGCGATTTTTACATTTTTGTTAGAGTAAGCGATAGATTGACGAATTTGATCGTACACACGAGCTGTAGAAAATTCAGCGAAAGTTCCTGTGAAAGGAATTTTACCTCCAATTGTCAAACCTGCAGCAATTCCCATCATGTTTGCTTCAGCAATACCAATTTGGAAAAAACGCTCTGGGTTTTCTTTGATAAATTGATCCATTTTCAATGAACCAATCAAGTCAGCACACAATGCAACAACGTTAGGATTTGTTCTTCCTAACTCTGTCAATCCATCTCCGAATCCACTACGTGTATCTTTTTTTTCTGTGTATGTTAAGTCTATCATTGTTTTTGTTTTTTGTATTCGTTTTTGTATTTTTCTACTTCTGTTTTTTCATCAAATTGATAAATAAAATCATTTGGCGAAACATTAATTTCTTCTTCCTCTTCGGCGCTCTTTTTTATCCAATTTTCTAAGATTTCAACATTTTCTAACACAATATTATGTCCAACTCGATAAATCAAGCCTTTCAAATTTAGTTCAGAATTGATAAACGGAACGGTGTTGATGTTAGAATTTGTATCGATGCAAATTTCTGTACCATTGTCGTTGTCATTATCTTTTCTGAAAATGTTATACACTTCACATTGTTTATTTAGAATCGTTTCTTTTTGACCAGTTCTATTCGCAACATAACTATTTCCGATTGCGGAATTTGTTAAACTTGGATTATTAGTCGCTAAAAAAGAATTTCCTAATAAATCTTTTGTGCCTTCGAAATCAATTTTAAAAACCTTCGGATTTTCTTCTTCGCTGTAAACAGAATACATATTGTCGTTTACTTTTAATGAAGCGAAGTTTCCCATCGGTGTTCGCGTAATCATCAAATGTGCTTTGTAATCTTTGGTTGATAAAATGTCCAAAAAATCTGAATAGAAATCACTTTTGATACGATATTGAATAACGTTTTCGAATTTATACGATTGCATTTGAGCGAAAGTTAAACATGTAAAAAGCGTTAATATAAAACTGATTGATTTTTTCATTATCGAATTGATTTGATAAGTATTAATCCAAAGAATTCAAGAAAGTAGTTAACTTATCTTTGTCTTCTTTTTTCAGTTTATCATATTTGTTATTGATTTCTAAAACACTTTTTCTTATTGCATCAATTGTTCCCGAAAGAGCAACACTTCCGCTTTGATAAATGTACATATCGCACACTTGTCCTGCGTAATTGTAAACCAAATTTCCTAAATCTTTATCTGTAAAAGTCGGAATTTTAGCTTTCAAATTTTTGCAATGTTCTGGTGCAACTTTCATGAAATCTTGAATGTCTGGATTGTCGATTGCCAAATCGATTTTGCTAATATCTGTCGTTTTGTAAGCAGATGTATAAGGATCATAATATTCGGCTAAACTAACTTCTGTTGCAGCAACAGCAGAATCTACTGCTACAGCCGCTTCATCATAATCTGTTGAAACTTCTGTTAATTTAAACTTTTTAGCATCATCGAAATACGTTTTGAAAAGGTTATTTAATTCTTTTACTTCGCTTTTGTTTGCTAATTTATTCTTTTTGAATTGTTTTACCAATTGATTTGTAGAACCTTGCGCAGTTGCCAAAGCTTTAGAACGCTCTATATCAGGATTTCCATCATAATCACTATCATTATAAATCAAGCTATAATTTAATGAAGCAACAGTTCCAAAAAGACTATTTACGTTATCACTTTCTGATGTTTGATAATTGTAATAATTAATAATAGGATCCTCGTAACGATTGTCTGGTGAATAAGCTACTGCTTCGGCTGCATAAGCCGTATCTACAGACGACATCATGTTATCGTATTCTTGTTTCTTTTTTGCCAATTCGTTAGTAAAACTTTCGATTTCTTTTTTCTCATCAAAAGTTACTTTTACGTTAGAATTTGCAATATTTTGAATCGTTAATCCATTAAAATCTCCTGCGTCATATCTAATTAAAAGCCCTTTCAATTTTGTTTGAGGAAACATAATCGCAACGTTATTAATTGCATTTTTTTCATCAACACATAATGTAGAAGATTTTGTTTCGAAATCTGTTTTAGATGTTAATTCGTATTCATTACACTTATATCCATTGATCGTTGTAGATGAATTTAGATTTTTAACTGAAATAAATTTCTCGAACAAGTTATCTGAATAAGGTTTTAAACTATCATCCGATATACCTTCGTAATAATAAGGGGCTTTTATCGATAATTGATTTTCTAATGAATTGGCATATACTTCGAAAAACTTGCTGTTGTTGATAAAGAAAGCATCTTTATTAAAGCTTCCTGAAGTATAAGGACCTCCTTCCGAAGTTCCTAAAACAGCGTCTTTAGAAATATAGGTTACAAAAAATAAATCTTTTTGACCATCTAAATAAGTCTGATATTCTTCTGGTAAATTGATTTTATACGATACTTTTTTGTCAAAAGAATATGTTTTTTCCTGCCCAAAGGCTGTTAAAGAACAAAGCGTAAGTATAGAATAAAATAACGTTTTCATAGTATTTTGATTGTGTTGAAATTATTAATAATCTGTCAATTCAGTTTCAGGATTTTGCTCTAATGCAGAAGCTAATTGCTCGTCGTTAGGCGCTTTTCCGTGCCAAGAGTGGCTTCCCATCATGTAATCAACTCCATTACCCATTTCTGTGTGTAATAAAATTGAAACTGGTTTTCCGTTTCCTGTTAATGTTTTAGCTTCTTCTAAAATAGCAATTACTTTTTCTAAGTTATTTCCATCTTTTTCTTCTAAAACAATCCATCCAAAAGCTTCTAATTTAGCTTTCAAATCTCCTAATGGTAAAACGTGGTCTATATCACCATCAATTTGACGACCATTGTAGTCAATCGTTGCAATTACATTATCCACTTTTTTACCAGCAGCATACATAAAAGCTTCCCAGACTTGACCTTCTTGTAATTCACCGTCACCATGTAATGTGTAAACTAATTTATCGTCGTTGTTTAATTTTTTTGCTTGAGCAGCACCTAAAGCAACTGATAAACCTTGTCCTAAAGATCCAGAAGCGATACGAATTCCAGGTAAACCTTCGTGTGTTGTTGGGTGACCTTGTAAACGAGAATCTAATTTTCTGAATGTAGCTAATTCGCTAACAGGGAAGAATCCTGAACGAGCTAATGTGCTGTAGAAAACTGGTGAAATGTGACCGTTTGATAAGAAGAATAAATCTTCTCCTTTTCCGTCCATAGAGAAGTCTGTAGAGTAAGTCATGATTTTACCGTATAATGCAGCAAAATATTCTGCACAACCTAATGATCCACCTGGGTGTCCACTATTTACGGCATGTACCATTCTCAAAATATCTCTCCTTGTTTGTTGTACTTGTGTTTGAAGTTCTTGAAGTGTCATTGTTTGTTTATAAAAATTTGAACAAAAATAATTCTTTTTTGTAGGGCAAAAAAATCGTAGAACATAAATCACTACAATTGGGGAGAATAATCGGTAATAATAGCTAACCTACTTATGAGACTATAAAAACCAGCGCTGAAGTTTATAAAGAAGAAGCTTGAAGTTAGTTAATAAGAAGGCAAGAGTTTTACAACGTTTATTTATCTTTTTGTAATCTTCTAATTGTAAAGGGTACAGAGAGATGTTTTTTAATAAAAAAGACGAAGCAAAACTTCGTCTTTTTTATTTATTCTTCTTCCACATGCCATTCGCCACGATGAGGTATCAAAGCGTCACGGACTTGTATCATTTCAGATTCTACCACCACCAAATAAGCAACTGCATATTCTGGTTCAACCTCTACAAATTCAGAAAATGTACTTTGTAACTTTTCTTTTTCTGCATATTGTTTCAAGTGAATTGCATGATGTTTTGCAGTTGGTATAGCATCGGGACCATAAAAATCCCAGATTAATTTTAATTTCTTTTCCATTTTTAATTTAATTCTTTTTGACGATTAGAACTTACTAACCACAAACCGATAAAGGTTAATAAACCATTCAAAATGATTAATTCAACACCAATTTTGTAATCAGTAAAATTAATCACTAATTCGTTGATGATATACGTAAAAATAGGTGCTAAAATAGCAACTGTAATAATTGAATATTTTCTGTAAATGTTACGTTTCGTTAAAATTCCGAAAGCAAACAATCCTAATAAAGGTCCGTAAGTATAACCTGCAATTTCCATCACAAGATAAACAATTGATTTGTTGTTAATCATTTTGAAAACCATAATCAAGATAAAGAAAACTACCGTGAAAATTAAGTGAACACGAATACGAATCTTTTTCTTTTCTTTTTCTGATTTTTCTTTGTCTTCGTTGATGTTTAATAAATCGACGCAATATGAACTTGTAACCGCCGTTAAAGCTCCGTCGGCAGAAGGAAATAAAGCAGAAATTAATCCGATAATAAAAATTACAGAAATAATCATTGGGAAATGATGTCCTAACAGCGAAAGTGCTGGAAACATATCATCACCCATAATATTTTGTCCGCCTTGTTCCATAAAGAAACCATCAGCAGTATAAAAACCACCTTCACTCATTGCGTATAAATAAAGCAATCCACCCAAAAATAAGAACGCTAAATTCACAATCAATAATGTTCCAGCGAACGTCAACATATTCTTTTTTGAGTTTTGAAGATTATCAACAGAAATATTTTTTTGCATCATTTCTTGGTCAAGACCAGTCATCGCAATTGTGATAAACATTCCGCCCAAAATTGTTTTTAAGAAATAAGTTTTCGAATTTGGATCAAGATTAATGAAATGGGTATAGTTTTTGGCTTGCATCCTATCGTAAGCTTCACCAACAGATAAATTAAGATGCGAAAGGATAAACCAAATACAAGCAATCAAGCTAATGATCATAAATGATGTTTGCAAGGTGTCGGTTACGACAATTGTTTTTACTCCACCTTCGAACGTGTATAATAATATCATCAATAATAAGACAAATGTTGTTGCCCAAAATGGTACGCCTAAATTGTCTAATAAAAATATTTGTAACACATTTACAACTAAATATAAACGTGCTGTTGCGCCAATTCCACGAGAAATAATAAAGAAAACCGATCCCATTTTATGTGCTTCAACATTGAAACGTTTTCCTAAATAGGTGTAAATTGAGGTTAGATTCATTCGGTAATAGAGTGGAAGTAATACCCCCGCGACGATAAAATAACCAAGAAAAAATCCGATAACCATCATATAATATTCGAATCCTCCATAAATATATTCGGAACCAGTTAATTTTCCGACCGTACCCGGAACCGAAATAAAAGTAACGCCACTAAGGCTTGTCCCAATCATTCCGAAAGCCACCAACCACCATTTACTTTTTTTGTTTCCGTTAAAAAAAGATTGATTGTCAGAATTTCGACTGGTGAAGTAAGAGATCACTAAAAGTCCTACAAAGTATACGATAACACAAAGTAGTAAAATTGTTGAGTTCATAATTTATTTAGTAAATAAGCCCAAATTTAATATTTTTGAGTGAATGATGATAGATTAATTTTCCGAAGATAAAATTGTAAATTTGTTGTCTATAATTTTTTGAACGAATGAATTACCCAAGCAAGGTTTTAGAGCGAGCTGTAGAAGAGATGTCAAATTTGCCAGGAATAGGAAAGAGAACAGCTTTGCGACTTGTTTTACATATGTTAAATCGTCCCAAATCTCAAACGACGGCTTTATCCGAAGCGCTTTCTCATTTGGTAGATGATGTTAAATATTGTCAACATTGTCATACAATTTCTGATGATGAGGTTTGTGATATTTGCAACAACTCATTGAGAGAAGAAACTATAATTTGTGTCGTGGAAGATGTGCGTGATGTGATGGCGATTGAAAACACAGGACAATTTAAAGGACAATATCACGTTTTAGGAGGAAAGATTTCTCCAATGGAAGGCATTGGACCTGGTCAATTGAATATTCAAACTTTGGTAGATCGTGTTCAAAATGAAAATGTAAAGGAAATAATCTTTGCTTTAAGTTCTACAATGGAAGGAGATACAACTGTTTTTTACTTGTATCGACAATTAAAGAATGCCGAAATTATTTTTTCGACCATTGCACGAGGTCTTGGTGTAGGAGATGAGTTAGAATATGCAGACGAAGCGACGTTGGTTCGTTCTATACAACATCGAATCCCATATTCAGAAAATAAATTTTAAAATGAAATTATCGATAATTATTGTTAGTTATAATGCGCCAAAACATTTAGAGCTTTGTCTTGATTCGTGTCAGGAAGCTTTAAAAAATGTAGATGGCGAAATAATTGTAATTGATAATGATTCATCGGAAATTGATTTTATATTCCTAAAAAAAACTTTTCCTACTGTAAATTTTTTACTTCAGAATGAAAATCTTGGTTTTGCAAAAGCGAATAATATTGGGGTTGAGAATGCTTTGGGAGAATATATTCTGATTCTTAATCCAGATACAATTATTCCAGAGAATTTATTCGAATCTTTGATTGAATTTCATCAGTCAAAAGAAAAAATAGGTTTTGTGGGAGTACGAATGATAGATACAAACGGAAATTTTCATCCAGAATCAAAACGTAATATTCCGACAGCTAAAAATTCATTTTCTAAGTTGTATAGTCGATTTAATCATTCAAAGAAAAATAATTATTACAAATTAGAAGTTGATGAATTTGAAATTGCTCCTTGCGAAATTTTAGTTGGTGCTTTTATGTTCACCACGAAGAAAATCTATCAGGAAATTGGAGGATTTGATCCACGTTATTTTATGTATGGAGAAGATATAGATTTGTCTTTTAGTGCAGAATTGGCTGGTTATAAAAATTATTATAAAGGAGATATAACGGTTTTACATTACAAGGGAGAAAGTACGAAAAAAGATAAAAAATATTATAAACATTTTTTTGAAGCCATGATGATTTTCTTAGCAAAATATTATCAAAAAAATTGGTTGCATTATCAACTTTTACGTTCGGGAATTTTGATTAAATATTTAATTCAATTATTTAAATTTTCTTTACATTCACCTAATAATACTTCTAAAATAGAAGTAAAAGCAGAAAATTTATTTTGGATTGATAAGAAATCAGATTTCAAATCTTTATCAAATAATGAAATTGCAATTGATGCAAGTTTTTTTACTTATCAAGAGATATTATCAATCATTTCTGAAAACAACTCTTCTTCACGTTCATTTTATATTCGCCCTAAAAATAAAAATTATTTAATAGGTGATGATAAACTGATTATAAATCTATAAAAACAAAAAAAGCTGAATCTTAATGACCAGCTTTTACAGTATCTTTTTTCTCAACTTTCGGAGTTTCTACAGTTTTTGTAGAATCTTTTACTTCCTCATGTTTTTCTTCAACAGCTTCTTCATGTTTTGCATGACCTTCGTGAGCAGCTTCAGACTTGTGGTGCATTTCTTCAGCAGTAGCTGGTTCGTGAACTACAGGAAGTACACCATGGTTTACACCTGCTTTAGAGTTACAAGATGTAGCAAATGCAGCAACAGCTACTAAAAGAATTAATTTTTTCATGACGTACAAAATTTATTGTATGAATATATTGTTATAATTGTTTTGACAAAATTAGTTAAAAACATTGAGTTCAACTAACTGATTTATTTCAATTGTGCAATTTTCTGAATTCCACCTTTTGTTTTATCTCCAACCTTTACACTGATCTCTGTATCAAGTGGTAAAAAGATATCAACACGCGATCCGAACTTGATGAAGCCATATTCTTTACCCGCAACAGCATCGTCATTCTCTTTACTGTAACAAACAATTCTTCGTGCAACTGCACCTGCAATTTGTCTGAAAAGAACTTTTGTATGATCTGCATTCTCTACAACAACAGTTGTTCTTTCATTCAATTCTGATGATTTTGGATGAAATGCAACCAAAAACTTTCCTGGATGATATTTCGAATAAATCACTTTTCCATTCACAGGATAACGCGTTACATGTACGTTAAGAGGCGTCATGAAAATTGATAATTGAATACATTTTTGATTCAAAAATTCGCTTTCAAATACTTCTTCTAATACAACAACTTTTCCATCAACTGGTGCGATTACGCAATTTTCTGACGAATCTGATTCACGAATTGGGTTTCTGAAAAACCAAACGATAAATCCGTAAAGTATCCATAATGGTAAGGCAAAGTAAAAACCATATACAGGAAAAAAGTAATGTAATACTCCTGTAGCGATTGCAAATAAAATTAAGCAACCTATCAAAATTGCTGTTCCTTCTCTGTGAAGTTTCATAAAGTATATACTAATAAATAATATAAATAAACAAATGGTACGACAAATATAAAACTATCTAATCGATCTAAAAAACCGCCATGTCCTGGAATAAGGTTAGAGCTGTCTTTTACATTGAAAAATCGTTTTAATTTAGATTCTGTCAAATCTCCCAATGGACCTAATGCTGCAACGATCAAACCAATAATCATCCAGTTTCCGTGCAAGTTCTCTCCAAAATATTTCTGAATTAAGAATCCAGCGATAATGGTGAAGATAATTCCTCCAAAAAAACCTTCCCACGTTTTTGCTCCCGAAATTTTAGGTGCTAATTTATGTTTTCCAATTAAGTTTCCTGTTAAATATGCAAATGTATCACTGCTCCAAAGTAATAAGAAAACGAAAAACACTTCGTAATGCATCACTTTTTCACCTAAATTATAATCAAAACTAGGTAAAGTTAATGCTAAGACAAATGGTGCGATAACGTATGTTAAACCTAAAGTAGCTTTTCCAAAATCGTTCAATAATTCATTGGTTGATTTGAAAATAATATAAATACTAAAAACAAATAAAACTGGAATGATGAAGTACAAACTTTTTAAATGAAAATAGTAATGATTTGAAGTTTCGAAAGCTTCTAAAAATTCTTTTCCATAATATCCAAAAACAACTAAGGCAGCTAAAAGTGCTCCTAATTGATAAAGTTTATTGGTAAGATTAGTGATTTTAAAAAACTCGTACAAACAAAAAAGTCCAAAAACCATCATCAAAACAATCAAACCTTTTGGATCTATCGTTGTCCCGAAAAATATAATAAGTGCGTAAATAAGTCCAGAGAAAGCTCTAATTGCTAAATTTTTCATAGCTAATCTTCAACCAATAACAAATAAATATTCTTCGCGTTGTCTACGTTGGGAAATTTGTGCATATTTTTTCCTCGAATCGAAGTTATTTTAGATGGAAGGTTATCTTTTTTTAATGTTCGTAATTTCTGTAATGCCACACTCACATTTTCCACTAATTGTGACGGGCGTGCATAGATAATAAAATTTGACGGAAAATCAGCAATATTTCTACCATAAGTTTGATGCGCCGATAACATAATACTTCCATCAAAAGCAATCAGAAATTCGCAACTAAGAAAACTAAGCGTATAACGAGAGTCGCATGGATTTTCGACAAAAGGAATATTGACTGAATTAAGAACCTGTTGTAAATTTGGATCAGGACAAATTAATTCGGTTACATTTTCGTAATTGACAATCTCTTTAAGGTTTTTAGAAGCCTCCTCTATATTATCACAAAATAAAAAATGTCCACCACCTACATTAAAATTTGTAGCAAATACTTCATCTATAGAAATTTTTTGGTCAGCATAATTTGGATGAAATAAATCAATTTGATTATCATCTGAATTCTCTGCTGATTTTTCAGTAGCTTTTTTAAGTAGGTTTTTAATTGCTTTCCACATGAAAACTCATGATTTTATATGAAATTAATCAATTACAGCCTAAAGGTAATAAATTTTAACAATATAATAAGAAGTAAAAAAAAAATCGTCCTATTTGGACGATTTTTTCTATTATTTTGAATGAATTTGATTAAATATCATTTCCAGATTCTGGTTGAACAACTTGTTCTGAATCAGCTTCTATAGCCTCTTCTTGTTTTTCTTCGATTTGATCTAATTCGTTTACAAATTTTCTTGGTCCGAAAATTTCTTCCAAATCTTCTCTAAAGATCACCTCTTTCTCAATTAATTTTTGAGCTAAAACATCTAATTGATCGCGATGTTCACGTAAAATATCTTTTGCTCTATCATATTGAGCTTCGATCATTGTTTTTACCTCTTTATCAATTACCTGAGCAGTTTGTTCTGAATAAGGCTTGCTGAAACCATACTCATTTTGTCCAGATGAATCGTAATAAGAAACATTACCAACTTCTTTGTTCAATCCGTAAATACTAACCATTGCAGAAGCTTGTTTTGTAACTTTTTCCAAATCACTTAATGCACCAGTAGAAATATTATTGAAAACAACTTCCTCAGCAGCACGACCACCCATTGTCATACACATTTCGTCTAACAATTGTTCTGTCGTTGTAATTTGTCTTTCTTCTGGCAAATACCAAGCGGCACCTAACGAACGTCCACGAGGAACTATAGTTACTTTAACCAATGGAGCAGCGTGTTCTGTTAACCAACCAATTGTAGCGTGACCAGCTTCATGATAAGCGATACGTTTTTTCTCAGAAGGTTTAATCACTTTACTTTTCTTCTCTAATCCACCAATAATACGGTCAACAGCGTCTAAAAAGTCTTGTTTTTCTACAACGTCTTTGTTTTTACGAGCAGCAACTAAAGCTGCTTCGTTACAAACATTGAATATATCTGCACCAGAGAAACCTGGAGTTTGTTTTGCTAAAAATTCGATTTCAACATCTTCACCTAATTTTAATGGACGTAAGTGAACTGCGAAGATTTCTTTACGTTCGTTTAATTCAGGTAAATCAACGTGAATAATACGGTCAAAACGACCTGGACGCATCAATGCTTTATCCAATACATCAGCACGGTTTGTTGCAGCAATCACAATTACGTTAGATTCTGTTCCGAAACCATCCATCTCTGTTAATAATTGATTTAATGTATTTTCGCGTTCATCATTAGAGCCTGTAAAGTTTGATTTTCCACGTGCGCGACCAATTGCATCAATCTCATCAATAAAGATAATTGAAGGAGATTTTTCTTTTGCATTTTTGAATAAGTCACGTACACGAGATGCACCAACCCCCACAAACATTTCTACGAAATCTGATCCTGATAATGAGAAGAAAGGAACTTTTGCTTCTCCAGCAACAGCTTTTGCTAATAAGGTTTTACCTGTACCTGGAGGTCCTACTAATAAGGCTCCTTTTGGGATACGTCCACCTAATTTTGTAAATTTTTCTGGATGTTTCAAGAATTCAACGATTTCTTCGATTTCTTCTTTTGCACCTTCTAAACCTGCAACATCTTTGAAAGTTGTTTTGATATGATCATCACCTTCAAATAATTTCGCTTTCGATTTTCCGACAGAGAAAATTCCTCCGCCACCTCCAGCAGATCCGCCTCCGCCCATTCGTCTAAATAGTAAGAAGTAGATTAATCCGAAGAAAATTAATGAAATAAAAAGATTCATAAACAAACTTCCAAAACCATTTGATATTTGTGTGTTAAGAACGGCAGTTTTATTTGGACTCTTTTCTACGTTAGCATAAAAATCTTTTTCAAAATTTCCTGCATCAGCAACATTGAAAATAAAGTTTGGAGTACCTGTAGCAAAAGGATTTAAAGTTTCGTTTGATTTTTTAAACTTTTTAAATTCTTCAGTATTCAGAGCTGCGTCCGTTAAATATACACTTACACGTCCTGATTCTTTTTCTAGATTGGCTTCTTTTACGTAACCTTTTTCTACATAAGAAAGGAAAGTCGTACGGTCTATATTTTTAGTAGTTCCGCCGGCACCTCCAATGTTATCAGAAAATAATAGAAAGGCAATCAGCAATAATCCAATAATGGCATATATCCATGTAGGATTAAACCCCGAAGGTTTAAAATTATTTTTTTTCAATTTTTTTTGGTTTCAGTTATGATTAATATTCCATTTCGATACGCGTCTCTACAGCATCACCCCAAAGACTTTCGATATCGTAATATTCTCTGTATTCTTTTTGGAAAATATGGACAATAACATTTGTGTAGTCCAACAAAACCCATTGATTGTTTTGTGTTCCTTCTACATGAAAAGGTCTTTCTGACATTTCTGTTTTTACAGTTCTTTCAATCGAACCTGCTAAAGCACTAACTTGTGTATTCGAGTTTCCGGTACAAATAACGAAGTATTGACAAAATGCATTTTCAATTTCGCGTAAATCTAGAATTGTAATTTCTTCTCCTTTAACATTTGTAATTCCGTCAACAATGCTATCTAGCAAGTCTTTTGTATATTGAGTATCTATCATCTTTTATTTTGTAATTCGCAAATTTAGTGAATCCTTATTAAAGTTTAAACTTTTTAAAATAACTTTAACCACTCTATAAAAATAGTAAAAAAAATGTATTTAATTAGTTTTGATTCTTTGCCTAATACGAATGAGTTCTTGGTGGATTTGTCCAAAAAAGATGCCAATAGTTGGACTGTCATACATGCTAAAAATCAAACAAAAGGAAAAGGTTACGCAGGAAATGAGTGGAAAGTTGTCGCTGGAGAAAATTTAACCTTTAGTTTTTTGCTGAAAACGGATTATAGTTTTCAAGAATTAATTTATTTTAATGAATGGATTTCGAATGTTATTTGTCTATTTTTAAAACAATTTCATCCAAAATCTAACGTAAAATGGCCAAATGATATCATTTTAAATGATAAAAAGGTTTGTGGAATATTAATCGAAAATCATCGTTCCAATGGAATTATGAATTCTGTAATCGGAATAGGAATTAATGTCAATCAAGCTGATTTTAATCACTTACCAAAAGCAACATCTATTCGAAAAGTAACTGACAAAGAATATGACATCGAGGAAATTTTGGCAGATTTAATACATTATTTCGAAAATGAATATTCAATTTTAGAAGAGAAAAATTTTGAACAAATTCATCAAACTTATTTAGATAATCTGTTTAGAAAAGATGAAATTTCGCATTTTAGATTGGATGGAGTAGAAGTGGACGGAATTATTAGAGATGTAAATGAAGCGGGAAATTTACTGATAGAAATCAATCAAGAATTGAGAGAATTTAAGCACAAAGAAATCGAACTTCTTTTTTAATCCTATAGAAAAGGCTATTTTTGTTTAATGGAAGAATTTGTAGTTTTAGTTGATCAGGACGATCAAAAATTAGGATTGATGGAGAAACAACAGGCTCATGTAGCTGGTTTGTTGCATCGTGCATTTTCTGTTTTTGTATTCAATTCCAAAGGAGAATTAATGATTCAGCAACGAGCTGCGAGCAAATACCATTCGCCAACGTTGTGGACGAATACATGTTGTAGTCATCCGCGCGATAACGAAACTTACGAACAAGCGGCGCACAGACGTTTGGAAGAAGAAATGGGATTTGATTGCGAATTAGAATATAAATTTAATTTCATTTACAAAGCGCATTTAGAAAATGATTTGATCGAGCATGAATTAGACCATGTTTTTATCGGAACATTTGATGATGAACCAAAGCTAAATCCTGATGAAGTGATGGCCTATCGTTGGGTAGAATTGGATGATTTGAAAAAAGATATGGAAAAAAATCCTCAGAATTATACAGCTTGGTTCAAAATAATTTTTGAACATTACGTTTCGTATATCGAAGAATAAAAATTTATACAGATGAAAGTTACTGTCAACAGAAAAGCACATTTTAATGCTGCGCACCGATTGTTTAACAAGAATTGGAGCGACGAACAAAATTTTGAAGTTTTCGGAAAATGTTCTTATCCAAACTATCACGGGCATAATTACGAAATTATTGTGGCGGTGAAAGGCGAAGTTGATCCAGAAACTGGTTTTGTGATGAATTTGGACGAATTACGAAAAATTATTGCGATTGAAGTTGAAGATTATTTGGATCATAAAAATCTGAATGTTGATATTGAAGAATTTAAAACTATCAATCCAACTGCCGAAAATATTGTGATTTTGATTTGGAATAAAATTAGAGCAAAATTAGCGACCGATTTAGAATTGAAAGTAACCTTATACGAAACTCCACGTAATTTTGTAGAATACGCAGGCGAATGAAATTAGGCGATCACATTCCAACCTTTTCGTTGGAGGATAACAAAGGAAATTGGTTTAATTCGGACGAATTTTTATACAAAAAATATTTTGTTTTATTCTTTTATCCGATGGATTTTACGCCAATGTGTACAAAAGAAGTATGTCAATTTCGTGATGTAAATGCAGATTTCAATGCTTTAGACGCTGTGATTGTCGGAATAAATGGACAATCAACTTCTTCTCACGAGAAGTTTTATACAAAACATCAATTAAACTTTCCGTTGCTTTCTGATAAAGGAGCAAAGTTGTCGAAGTTGTTGGGAATCAAAAAGAAATTTGGCTTAATCACACCGCGAGAAACTTTTGTATTCAATAAACAAGGAAAATTAATTAAACACATTGTTTCAAATGTAGCCGAAACGCACATTGAAGAAGCAATGCAAGCAATAAAAAAAGACCAAGGAAATTAGTTTTCTTGGTCTTTTTGTTTGTATAACATTTTTCTTATGACAACTCGATAAATAAAAAAGATAACCGTTCCAATTGCCGAATAAACCAACATTGTTTGCACATCGCTTTTATCGAACAAATATTTTAGTCCAAATAACACGAAAAAGAAAATGATACTATAAATGATATTTTGTTTCATGTGGTAAAAGTAGGAATTAATTTATTTGTTATAAAGATTCTATGAATCATTCTGAATTTGTTTCAGAGTTTCATTTTAAAACTTCACCTCACCAACCTTAATTAATTTCTTAGAAGTTGCCAATTGATTTGGATTTGTTCCTGGTTCGTCTTGCGGAACTTTTTTTCCTTTTTTACGATAGAAATCTATCCAAAAATCATCAATAATTCCAGTTTCTTTGTTTTTGAAATTCATGGGAATCAATTCAAAAATAGTATCATCACGAAAAGCTCTTTCCACAAAATCTGAACAATATAATTCGTCATCATTCAAAATGTATAACCAATTATAAGGTTTTCCGAGCATTGTTTTAGCTTTTTCAATTGCATGAGGAATTGTATATTGATATTCATTTTTGAGACGATAAATGACAATTTTATTATTCTTTTCGGTTTGAGAAATGTAAAAATGATGAATTTCCTCTCGTTGCGATCCGCCCATTGGAGCAGCATGTAGAACAAAAATAGAATCATCAGTTTTTTCGATTAAACCAACATGATCAAAATTGGTTTCGTCATTTATTTTTGTCACTCTATTTATCGCGCCCGAAAGTTCTTCTGTTTGCGCACCAACAAAAATCAAATCTCCATTTTGGATATTTTGTAATGAAATTGAATGTTTTTCTTTTAATATTTTTGCTTTTGTACAACTATTCATTGTCAATGTAAATAGAAGTAAAAAGATAGGAAATAAAACGAATATTTTTTTCATTCGGAATGAATTATTACTTTTAATCTACGAATTAACCAAAAAGATGGATTTTAAAAAAATTTTGACCATATCAATTGTCGTTTTATTGATTTTAGTTGGTGCTGCAATTATTATTGGAAGCAACAAAGATCGACGCGTTTTCTTTATTGAGAGCTTTAATAAACCAATTGAAAATGTTATTAATTCTCGTTTGGATACAGATTATTCGTACGAAATTGTAAAAGTAAAAGGTAAAACAAACGATACCATTTTGATTATTCCTTGCGAAGGTTGTCAACCATTGAAATTATCAGGAAAAATAAACGAAAAGTTTATGAACAAATTTGGTAAAGGAAAATCGGTTATGCGTTTCGAGCCGTATAAAGCGACGGAAGGGAATTTAAAAATTATTCATAAAATTAGATAATCTTCTATTAAAGAAATTTTCCTAACAATTAATTCCTTATTTTTGGGAGAATTATAAACTTATCAAAGCAAACAAACAATGAAAGTAACTGCATTAAACCAAAAGCACAAAGATTTAGGTGCGAAAATGGTTCCTTTTGCTGGATATGAAATGCCAGTGCAATACGCAGGTGTTAACCAAGAACATTTTGCTGTTCGAGAAAAAGTTGGCGTTTTTGATGTTTCTCACATGGGACAATTTTTTGTAAAAGGAGAAAAAGCAACAGACTTATTACAACACTTATTGACGAATGATGTAACGAAAGTTACTATTGGTCAAGCTCAATATAATGCAATGCCAAACGAAAAAGGAGGAATTGTAGATGATTTAATCATTTATAAAATCTCTGATGATGAGTGGATGGCAGTTGTAAATGCATCTAACATCGATAAAGATTGGGAATGGATGAACAAACACAATACGTTTGGTGCAGAATTAACAAACAAATCTGATGAGATGTCTTTGTTAGCAATCCAAGGACCAAAAGCAATTGAAGCGATGCAAGCATTGACAGATGTTAATTTAGCTGAAATTCCGTTCTATCATTTCGCAATTGGTACGTTTGCAGGTATGGAAAATGTGATTATTTCTGCAACTGGTTATACTGGTTCAGGAGGTTTCGAGATTTATTTCGCGAATGAGCAAGCAAACGAAATGTGGGACAAAGTAATGGAAGCTGGAAAATCTTTCGATATTGAGCCTTGCGGTTTAGCTTCTCGTGATACGTTGCGTTTAGAGAAAGGTTACTGTTTATACGGAAATGATATCAACGATGACACAACTCCATTAGAAGCTGGTCTTGCTTGGGTAACGAAATTGGATACAAACTTTATTTCTTCTGATATTTTGAAAGCTCAAAAAGAAGCTGGAGTTGAGAAGAAATTAGTTGGTTTCAAAATGATCGAAAGAGGAATTCCTCGCCACGATTATAAAGTTGTAGATGACAACGAGAATACAATCGGTATTGTGACTTCAGGAACGCAGTCTCCAATGTTGAAACAAGGAATTGGTTTAGCATATGTTCATACAGATTTTGCTAAAGTTGGAACAACAATTAGAATTCAAATTCGTGATAAAAATGTATTAGCAGAAGTTGTAAAAACTCCTTTTGTTTAAAACAATATAAAGTCAAAATACAAAAAAGCTTTCGAGGATTTCGAAAGCTTTTTTTATGAATTCATATTAATTGATACATTTATTGATGTCTTTTTTAGATAAAATTAATAAAATAGATTATTAACTACGAATATTATAAAATTGTTAATATTTCTTAAAAAAAACATAACTTAGATTTGCTTAAATATGATATATGTTATATTTTTGAGATAATAATATTACTGATCAGTAATACAATTAACACTAATTATGATTTTAAGACCTCTATTAGAGGTCTTTTTTATTTTTTAAAACTTTTGAGAATCAGCACTTGGTCCATAACTCGAAGGTAAATCTATTCCAAGTAAGCGATAAAAAACTCCCAATTGAGCGCGGTGATGTGTAATTTGATTTAAAGCATGACGAATTGCTTCATATTTTGTAAAATCTGCAAAAACAGTTTCTCCTTCTGTAACTTGCCATCTTTTTGATAAATGATCTTCGTTCACATTCTCTAACGCCGCTTTTCCTAATTCATAATCATCATCCAATTTTTGTTGTAAATCTTCAATAGAGGTAAATTTTGTCGGTTTGTAATCCCCTGCTGCAAAATCTAATTTATCAGTTGTTAAGATCAAAGCTGGCCAAGCAAATATTTCAACCACATGATTTGTTAAAGTTGTAATATCCATACTTTTTTCATGAGGTTTGTATGTCGTTTTATCCTCAGGAAATCTTGCAATAAATTCTTTGGTAATTTGATACTCGTTTTGCAATTCTTTTGCTAATAATTCTACTATTTTCATGTTGTTTTGATTTGTAGTTAAAAGGTACAAATTTTTGAAATAATTCATAAAAAAACTGCTTTACAATTTAGTAAAACAGTTTATATTTTTAGATATCGTCTGTGTATAAATCAATAATTGGACGAGGCTTTTTTCGCTTGATTTGAGTTAGCCAATAGACAAAAATTCCTATTCCATTTCCAAAAATAATAATCGTAATCCAGACCAAACGATCATCACTTTTTATCAAATTTGGATTCTTTAAAGCATGCACAATAAAGTAAACAAAAGAAATCACACCAGTGAAAAAACTCATCAATACCAAAAAGATAAAAATGATAAGATTTCCTAATAAGGCACTCAATAGTGATTTAGAACTTCCTAAATGTCCTAGCTGCGCATCGAGCGTGCTAAACATCGAATAAAAAATTCCAAAATAACTTAACAAGCCAAGTATAAATAAAGTGATAGGAACAATTGCCAAAGTAGCTTGTAACTTTGGATTGTTCAAAAGAGACGTTAAATCTCTGTCAATTAGTAGATTTTTCATCATTCGAAAAATAATCTTTTATTTTTTTTGCTTTAGATTTTCCTATACAATCGGTTAATTCTAACAAAGATGCATTTTTTATTCGTTCGACCGATTTAAATTTTGTTAATAATTCTTTAATTGTTTGCGGACCGACACCTTCTATTTCTTCCAAAACCGAATTATAAGCGTTTTTACTTCGACGATTTCGGTGACGCGTAATTCCAAATCGATGCGATTCATCTCGCACATGTTGAAGCACTTTTAAGGTTTCAGAATTTTTGTCCAAATATAACGGATAAGGATCGTCTGGATAATAAATTTCTTCCAAACGTTTCGCAATTCCAATCACGGAAACTTTTCCACGTAACCCTAAACGATCAATCGATTTTAGAGCAGAACTTAATTGTCCTTTTCCACCATCAATCAAAATTAATTGAGGCAAAGATTCTCCTTCAGCCAAAACTCTTGAATATCGTCTTTCAATCACTTCTTCCATAGTTGCAAAATCATTTGGCCCTTCTACAGTTTTAACATTGAAAATACGATAATCTTTTTTGCTTGGTTTTCCATTTTTGAACACCACACAAGCCGAAACAGGATTCGTTCCTTGAATGTTAGAGTTATCAAAACCTTCTATATGTCGAGGTTCTGCAGGTAAACGTAAATCAACTTTCATCTGATTCATGATACGATTTGTATGACGATCAGGATCGACGATTTTAGTTTGTTTAAGCTGTTCTAAACGATAAATTCGAGTATTTTTTAATGATAAATCGACAATATGTTTTTTATCGCCAATTTTTGGAACTGTAATTTTTCTGAACGGAATTTCTAAACTCAATTCAAACGGAACATAAATTTCTTTCGAAGTTAAATTAAATCGATCTGAAAAATCAATAATTGCGCGCTCCAATAAATCTTCGTCCGTTTCATCCAATTTCTTTTTCCATTCCTCTGTATGCGACTGTATAATAGCACCGTGATAAATTTTCATGAAATTGACATACGCATATTCTTCGTCTGACGTAATCGAAAAAACATCAACATTGGTAATCGTTGGCGAAACAATTGTAGATCGAGATTGATAATTCTGCAACGCTTCAATTTTTTCTTTAATCATTTGCGCTTTTTCAAACTTCAAATCCGATGCATATTTCGTCATTTGATTGACCAAATATTGTTTTGCTTCGTTAAATTCTCCTTTGATAATATTACGAATTGCCGAAATTTGTTCGTTGTATTCTTCTTCGGTTTGATAAGCTTCACAAGGACCAAGACAATTGCCAATATGATATTCTAAACAAACTTTGAATTTATGATTTTCAATATTTTTCTCGCTCAAATCGTACGAACATGTTCTTAGTTGATACAATTCTTTGATCAAACCTAACAAAACTTTCATCGCTTTTCCGTTAGAATATGGTCCAAAATATTCCGAACCATCTTTGATTACATTGCGAGTCGAAAAAATTCGCGGAAATCGTTCATTTTTGATACAAATCCAAGGATAGGTTTTGTCATCTCTTAACAGGATATTATATCGCGGTTGATGTTCTTTAATCAAATTATTTTCCAACAACAACGCGTCATATTCAGAATTTACGTTGATGGTTTCGATGTTATCAATATTACTCACCAAAACACGCAAACGTTTTGAATCGTGTTGTTTATTGAAATACGAATTCACGCGACGCTTCAAGTTTTTCGCTTTGCCAATGTATAACAAATCTCCTTTTTTGTTATAATACTGATAAACACCAGGCGTTTCGGGTAAACTCGCTAATTTTAATTTTACATTTTCATTCATCAAAATACCTCTACAACATTTATTTTTTGCTGTTCATCATCAATATAAATCAAGATTTTGGTCTGAATATTATAACCTAAATTTCTAAAAAAATCTGTATATCTATTCACTTGAAAATGATGATCTAAATCGGGTTGACCAGTTTTATAATCGATAATTGAACAATTATTTTCAGAATCAATTACCACACGATCGGCTCTGAAAATTTGTCCATTTTCATCAATAAAATCGCGTTCATTTAAAACGGTTAAACCTTCAGCAAAATATGGAACTAATTTAGCATCTTGTAATAAATTTTGCAAGGTTTTTTGCAGATGTTCTACATTTTCGACTGAAATTGTACCACGTTGTTTTTCACTTTCGATGATTTTTGGTAAATCATTTTGTGTAACAATTTGCGATAAAATGTTATGAACTGTATTTCCAAATTCGGTGAATTTTAACTTTTCTTGCGCCTTTTCCGAATTCGTATTAATCACTAAACGCGTATTCCAATCCGAAGAATAAATTTTTAACTCAGCCGAAGAGTTTTCTATGATTTTAGGAGTTGAAATTCGTTCTGGAGAACCTTTCAAAATAACTTCATCCTCAGAAAAACCTTTACTGAATACAAATTCGTGTAAATAATTTGCAATATTTTTAGATTTCGAAGATTCTTTCGGTTTTAGCGCAATCATATACAATTGCTCTTTTGCACGCGTTGTTGCAACATAAAGCGTATTAATTTCATCCAATTGAACCAAATTCTCTTCTTCGTCAATCTTCGATTTTATCGCTTCATTTTTGATTGATTTTAATTCATTATTAATTCCAAGATAAAATGTTTCGAAGGGATTTTCTTCATCTTTTTGTAATGGAATCCAAATTTTAGAATTCTTACTTTGCCAATCCAAAAATGGTAAAATTACAACTGGAAATTCCAATCCTTTTGATTTATGAATCGTCATAATCTGGATTGCATCGACACCTTTTGGTGTTTTGATACTCGCTTTATCTTTGATCGTTGACCAAAACTCAAGAAATGAATTAAGATCAGATTCGTTTTTTGATGAATATTCTAAAATAACATCCAAAAAGCTCAAAATATAAGCTGGTGAACGCTCTTGTAAATGTAAAGTTCGAATCGCTTTTTCGGTGAAATCGTATAATGAAAGGTTTTGATCTTGAATAAAATCTAAATCAATTCCAACTGATTTGGTTAATTTTAAAAACTTAGGCAAATCACCTTTTAATGCTTTTTCAACTGTGATTGTTAAATCATTCGTTTTGAATAATTCTAATTCATAAGCCACCATCAAAAAACGAATTTTCGATTGCTCGTCTTGAGGATTTGATGTGATTTTGAACAAATATTCAATCAATTGAATTTCGAAAGAATTTTTTAACAACAAAGCTTCATTTGAAATTACAACCAAGTTATTTTCGGTCAAATATTTCGCTAACAAAATCCCTTGCGCATTACTACGAACCAAAATTGCAATATCATTTAAAGAAAAACCATTTGCTCGACAATCTTCTATCGTTTTTAAAACCAATTCTAAATTTTGTTCTTTAAATAAATCTTTCGAACGACCTTCTTGCTCAATGAAGTTTATTTTGACAAACCCATCTTTTTGATGATTGGTCAATTGTTTATTTCCGATTTCGTACAAATATTGAAAACTCGGCAAATTGAGTTGTGGTGCGATAAACGAATACAATTCATTGTTAAATTGGATAATATTCTCGTGGCTTCGCCAGTTTTTTTCTAACTCTTCAACTTTTATATTTTCTTCCTCTTTTCGATCAATTAAATCAATCATTTGCGCAGGATTTCCACCTCGCCAACGATAAATAGACTGTTTTGCATCGCCAACCAGCATAATTGTGTCAGATTGCGCGCGTGCATTTTCCACCAACGGATTCAGATTATTCCATTGTAACGTTGATGTATCTTGAAATTCATCAATAAAATAATGATTGTAACGGGAACCGATTCTCTCATAAATAAAATTGGCAGGTTGTTGTTGCAGATTTTTACTGATAATGGTATTGAATTCATTAATCAACAAAACATTTGAATCTTTTTTGATCGAATCCAATGATTTTTCAACCTCATTAATCAGTGAGATCGAAGATATATTTTTCTGAATCGAAGTTAATAAAAGTAAGTGATCGTTGATATTTGCAGCTTTTTCGAACAAATCTTTTATTTGAGGAAAAATAGATTCAGCAGTTGCATCTTTCACTTTCGAAAGGTAACCACCTTCCAAAATATCTTTTGTGTTGGCATCTGTTGGCAAAATCAAACCAAAACCATCAAAGTTTTTTAATTTTTGAAAAAAAGCTGCAATTCCACGACTTTTTCCTGGTAATTCATTTGCCGAAATTCCATTGTTTGCAAGTAATTCGAAAAACTCATTTCCAATTGTAATCAAACCATCTTTCAAAGTTTTTATATCATCAAAAATAACTTTTCGGTAACGAATAAATTCGTCTAACGAAATGTTTTTTAATTTTTCTAAATCTTGCAAATGTCGATCATTAGAAATATCTGAAGTGTCTGAAGAAAGCGTTTTTCGAATATCCCACGATTTATTTTCGTCCATATTATCCAACGCAATTTTGATCATTGTTTGCGTTAATTTTTCGTCTTCTCCAATTTTTGAATACAACAAATCAACCGATTCATTAATGATTTCATTTGTATTCATTTCGACATCAAAATTCATCGATAATCCCAAATCTTGTGCAAAAGATTTCATTAATCGAAGATTAAATTTATCAATCGTAGAAATCGAAAATTTGGAATAATTATGTAGAATCGCAATCAGAATATTATATGCTTTTGTATTAATGATTTCAGGTTTCAAATTCAATTCCGAAGCTAATTCCAGAATATATTGATTTTCTTTTGGATTAGGATTTTTGGCGATTTCTTCTAACGTTTCGATGATACGTTCTTTCATTTCACCAGCAGCTTTATTGGTAAATGTGATGGCTAAAATATGTTCGAAATGATAATCGCTTTCATTGGTTAATAACAACGAAAGAAATTCTTTCACCAACGTATAAGTTTTACCTGCACCAGCGGATGCATTGTAAATTTTGAAATCGCCTGCTTGTAACAAATTCTGAATTTTTAGGAAAGTTAAACAATCTTCTCAAAAATAAGAAATCAGAATGCCAAAACATGACGTACTAAAAAAGGAAACCCGAACGAGTTTCCTTTTTTTTGAATATGTTATATATACTATGAAATTTTGATTATTTCTTAATTTCTTTTTTTAGCTGTTTTTGCCTTTTCTCAATCTATTTTAGCATTTTCTTAGTGTTTTTTTCTTGTAATTCAAGTTCTTTCTTTTTTTCTTCAAGATGTTTACTCATTTCTTTAGGATCTTCAGAATAGAATGTTTTTACAGTAAATGAACCTAATTTTTGTATTTCGGGATTTTTAGTATCAGTTTTTATAGCTGTAATATCATAACCTCTTGCTTGTGCTTCTTTTAATTGTTTTTCTATTTCCGCTTTATCAACTCCTTTATTTTTTGAAAAACTTAGACTATAACCATTATCAATTTCTTTTGATTTTAATTGATTTTCTAAATAAACCTTATCAATTTCAGAACTAATAATTTTATGCTCAACACCATTTTTATCTGTATAAATAGAATAACCATTTTTCAACGTAATATTATTTTTTAATGTTGGCATTTTAGCTGTTTTTACTTTTTTATCAATATTCGGAATGTCTTTTTCTGAATTAAAAATTTTGATGATACTTGAATCTTTTTTGATAATTTCTATCAAACCTTCATTACTTTTTACAAAAACTTTTTCTATTTCTTTGGGATCAATTTTTTGCAAAACTTTTCCATCCGTTCCGTATAAAATCGTCGGAACCAACTCTTTTTTCAAGACAATATCTTTTATTTTGATAGAATCATTCAGAATGATATCTCCTGCGTCATTCAAGATAATTTTGTTTTGCGGATTACTTTTCAGAATCGTTTTTAGCTCATCTTTGGTAATCACTTTTTCTATTGGTGTAGCCGTTTTGACTTGATCTGTTTTGAGAAGCGAATCTCTTAAAGTAGTTGCTTGTCCAAGAAGAATTTCGGCCTGCGATTGAACAGGTTTTTCCAAAACTTGTTCTACTTTTTGAGCTTTTTTCTCAACTTCTTGTGCGAAAGATTTTTGAGAAAATAATACAAATGCACTCAATATAAAAGGTAATGATGCAAACGAAAGAATCTTTACTTTTCGTTTCGATGTATTTTTTGTCATCATAAGTAGGCGTTTTTTAGTTAGAATAAAATTGAAATTACTCGCCATCATAGATGGATTTTGCGTTGCAATACAATCTAAAATTTGATGTTGATAAGTTTTTAAATCTGAGTTTCTTTTCAAAACATATTCATCTGCCAAAAACTCGTGATTTAGTTTGATTGATTTTTTATAGAAATAAATAAACGGATTGAACCAAAAAAGAATCTGAAAAATTTCGATCAACAAAATATCCAAACTATGTTTCTGAATGCAATGCGCTTTTTCGTGATCAATTAAATTTTGATGTAAACTTTTTAGTTGCTTTTTCGGAATAAAAATATATTTCCAAAAACTATATGGTTGATTCGAATCTAAATCGAGAATGTATGTAATTTCTTGATCTTCGATCTTTTCTTCTGTCTTAATTTTGAACATCAATTCGTACAAATTGTAGATAAATCTTACAAGAAATATTACGCCAACCAAAATGTAAATAACATTCAAAATATCACCAAAATTGATTCCTTTTTCTTGTTGCAACAATTTAGGATTTTGCATTAGAAAAGCCAATAATTCGGGCGAAATATTCGTTTCTGTCGCTGTGATAGGCAAATCGATTTTGTACAAAGGCGCGATTAACGAAAATATCAACGAAAACAACAGATAAAATCGATTGATTTTATACATGCTTTCACGTTCCAAAAAAAGTTTATAAAAGGAATATAAAAATCCAGAACAAAGAATAAATTTTATAAAAAAGGCAACCATAGGCTATTTTTTTTTACGGTCTATTTCGTTGTCAATTATATCACGTAATTTTTCTAATTCTTCGACCGACATATTGTTCGATTTTGCAAAAAATGAAGCAAATTGTGTTGCCGAATTATTAAAGAAGTTCGAAATCATTCCTTTTACTTCTTTTGAAAAATAATCATCTTTTTTCACCAAAGCATAGTATCGACGCGAATTTCCCATTTGTTCGTAATCGATATAGCCTTTGTCGTGCATCCTTTTTAATAAGGTAGAAATTGTAGTATTCGCAGGTTTTGGATCGTCATAGGAATCGATGATATCTTTCGCAAAAACTTGTTTTCCACTCCAGATAACTTCCATTACTTCTTCCTCTCTTCTTGATAATTTAACTTTCATATCTACAACTGTGTTTTTATTACTACAAATATAGAATTTAATTTAATTTGACCAACTTATTTTTGAATTATTTAACGACTTTACAAAAAAAAGGAGCAAAAAAGCTCCTTGAATTTTGAATGGAAATGAATTACATTTCAGTTAATTTGTACGCTACACCTACACTAAAATATGTGTTTGTTGTACTTTTTGCAGCAGGATTATGATTGATATCTGTTAATCCTTTTGTAATACGAGCATTAATTTCTAACTCGTCTGTTACTTTATATCCAGCACCTAAATTTAATCCAAAATCAAATGTTTTGAAATTATCTGTAATTGGCTCTTTAGTCTTAATTTTATTGAATTCTGTTTTTTCTTTAGCAGAAACCAAGAAACCCAATTGAGGACCAAATTCAACATTTAAACCTTCCATAATTTCATAACGTCCCATTAACGGAATATTGATATTATGTGTAACTATTTTTTTATCACTACCATCATGTTTTTTGATCCCAGCACCTTGTTTAGAGTATAAAACCTCTGGTTGAAAACTGAATTGATCCGTTATTTTGTAGTTAGCATAACCACCAACATAAAAATCAGTTCTGAATTTAGAACTTTCGGTTCCAGATAAGGTTGGAAAATTAAGACCTCCTTTTACTCCTAAATCAATTTGCGCGTTTACTGCACTTAATCCACCGAAAAGTGCTATTCCTAAAATAAGTTTCTTCATTTTTTTATTACTTAAGTCTGAGTTATAATAATTAATTCAAAAGTAAAGTTTTATTCATACAGAAGATTGATTTACACTTTAAAAAAATCAATAATGCTTTTTTGATTCACAATTTCTGTGCCTTTTTTGTTAAAAATTGATAAAATTTTAAGATTTACAAATATCATCTAAATATTCTAAAATAATTTTAGTTGCATTTGGTGAATTTTGAACAAAATCTCTAGCTTTTTTTCCACTTTCTTTTCGGAAATTTTCATCGTTCATCAAACGATTCATAATTGTATCAAATTCATGTCGATTAGCAATAGAAAATCCTCCGCCAACTTCTATCAAATCCACAGCTTCCTGAAATTTCTTGTATTTAGGACCAAAAACGACAGGATTTCCAAATGTTACAGCTTCTAACGTGTTATGAATTCCTGCACCAAAACCTCCGCCAATATAGGTAATATCTGCATAAGAATAGACTTTTGATAAAATACCAATTGTATTTAGAATAAATATTTTCGAATCGATTAACTCTTGCTTGGATGTTTTTTCTAAATCAGAAAATTTAACTGCTTTTTGGTTGATTTTATTCTGAAAAGAATTGATTTCAGCATCATTCAAATTATGTGGTGCAAAAACAATTTTCCAATCATTATTTAATTTTTGGTTGATTAAATTCACAAATAATTCTTCATCTTTTGGCCAAGAACTTCCAACAACAATTAATTTCGAATTTTGTTTAAAATCATTCATAAAATCCAATTCATTATCTTGATGAATGATCTGTTTGACACGATCAAATCGCGTATCGCCTGCAATTGTATTTTGTGTGATATTGATTGAATCCAGTAAATCTTTTGATTTTTGATTTTGAACAAAGAAATGATTTATCAAACTTAATTTTTTCGCAAACCAATTATTTCCGTCTTTTTTGAAAAAATTTTGACTCTCTCTAAAGATTGACGAAACCACTATTGAAGGAATGTTTTGCTGATGTAATTCGATAATCAAATTAAACCAATATTCGTATTTCACCAAAATCAAAATTTCTGGATGAAGCACTTTTATTAACTTTTCTGCATTTGATTTTGTGTCCAAAGGCAAATAAAAAATAACGTCTGCGCCTTGATAATTCTTTCTAATTTCATAACCAGAAGGAGAGAAAAATGAAACAGCAATTTTATGTGTTGGATAGTTTTCTTTCAATGCTTCGATCACTGGTCTACCTTGTTCAAATTCGCCTAAAGATGAACAATGTACCCACAAAACTTTATCGGTTTCTGAAATTTTAGAAGCTATTTTTTCTTCCCAATTTTTTCTTCCATCTACCCAAAGTTTTGCTTTTTCGTTAAAATTCGAAGCCAATTTTAGCGCCATTCCGTACGCCTTAATTGATGTGTTATAAAATCCTTGCACAATGTTGCAAAGTTAAAAATTTAGAATGAGCTTTTTTTGTACATTTGTTGTAATAATAACGACTTTTTAAAGTTGTAGATTTTGAAAGATTCATTAAGTTATGAAAAAAATACAAATGGTTGACTTACAAAGTCAATATCAAAAAATAAAAGGAGACGTTGATGCAGCAATTTTGAATGTTTTGGATTCGGCTGCTTTTATTAATGGACCAGAAGTAAAACAATTCGAAACTGAATTGCAAAATTACTTAAATGTAAAACACGTAATTCCTTGTGGAAACGGAACTGATGCGTTGCAAATTGCTTTGATGGCTTTAGGTTTAGAACCAGGTGATGAAGTAATTACGGCAGATTTTACATTTGCTGCAACAGTAGAGGTTGTTGATTTATTGAAATTAAATTCGATTTTAGTTGACGTTGATTATGATACTTTTACAATTGATACAGAAAAATTAAAAGCGGCAATCACGCCAAAAACAAAAGCAATTATTCCAGTTCATTTATTTGGTCAATGTGCGAATATGGACGAGATTATGGCAATTGCAAAAGAACATAACTTATATGTTGTAGAAGATACTGCACAAGCTATTGGAGCGGATTACAAAGGTCGAAAAGCTGGAACAATTGGTCACATTGGTTGTACATCTTTCTTTCCTTCAAAAAACTTAGGTTGTTATGGTGATGGTGGAGCAATTTTTACAAATGATGATGATATTGCACATCGTTTACGTGGAATTGTAAATCACGGAATGTACAAACGTTACTACCACGATGAAGTTGGTGTTAACTCTCGTTTGGATTCTGTTCAAGCAGCAGTTTTACGTCGTAAATTACCTTTCTTAAATGATTATAACGCTGCTCGTAACAAAGCTGCGGCTTATTATACAGATGCTTTTAAAGATATTGATGCATTATTAACGCCTGTAAAAGGAGAAGACACAACTCACGTATTCCATCAATATACGTTACGTGTAACAAATGGAAAACGTAATGAATTACAAGCGTTTTTAACTGAGAAAGAAATTCCTGCGATGATTTATTATCCTGTTCCATTACGCAAACAAAAAGCGTATGATAACGGGCATTATAATGATGCAGATTTCCCAAATACAAACAAATTGGTAGAAGAAGTAATGTCTTTACCAATGCACACAGAGTTAGATGAGGAGCAATTGGCTTACATCACTTCTGCTGTTCGCGAATTTTTTGGAAAATAATTTATCCTAAAAATAATACGAAAAAGCTTCTGATTAGTTTCAGAAGCTTTTTTATTTTCCTAAATTTGATTTCACTATAAAAACTAAATATTAAAAATGAGTAAAATATTAGTAACTGGAGGTTTGGGTTACATTGGTTCGCACACAGTTGTAGCTTTACAAAATGCAGGTTATGAAGTTGTGATTATAGACGACTTGTCGAACACAGAAATTGGCGTGTTGGACAAAATTACTTCTATTACTGGAACAAAACCAACTTATTTCGAGATTGACTTAAAAGATCAAGAAAAAGTAAACGAATTTTTCAAAATAAATAAAATAGACGGAATTATCAACTTCGCAGCGCATAAAGCAGTTGGAGAATCTGTTGAAAAACCGTTGATGTATTACCGTAATAATATTTTAGGTTTGATTAATCTTTTGGATGCGATGAAAGATTTTGATACAGATAATATTATTTTTAGTTCGTCTTGTACAGTTTACGGACAAGCGGATAAAATGCCTATTGACGAGCAAACTCCACTGAAAAAACCTGAATCTCCTTATGGAAAAACGAAACAAATGGGAGAGGAAATTTTAGAAGATTTCTCAGCAGCATTTGATAAAAATGTGATTTGTTTACGTTATTTCAATCCAGTAGGTGCGCATCCAACTGCTAAAATTGGAGAATTACCAAAAGGAATTCCAAATAATCTAATTCCTTATGTTACACAAACTGCAGCTGGAATCAGAGAAGCATTATCGGTTTGGGGAGATGATTATCCAACGCGTGACGGAACGGCAATTCGTGATTATATTAATGTAAATGATTTGGCTGATGCACACGTAAAAGCGGTAACTCGTTTGATCGAAAATAAAAATAAAGCAAAGCTAGAATTCTTTAATCTTGGAACGGGAACAGGATCTACGGTTTTAGAAGTTGTTCACGCATTTGAAGATGCCAATGATTTGAAATTGAAATACGAAATCAAAGAGCGTCGCGCAGGAGATATTATCGAAGCTTATGCAAATAACTCTTTAGCAGAAAAAGAATTGGGTTGGAAACCTGAAACAAAATTATCAGAAAGTATGCGTACTGCCTGGGAATGGCAAAAAAGTTTAGAAAAATAAAAGATGATTCAATTACCAACAGCGGGTTTATTAGTTATTAAAAATAATAAACTGCTTTTGACATTTAGCAAAAATAAAAAAGCGTGGTATTTACCAGGTGGAAAAATTGATAAAGGTGAAAATTCTGAAACAGCTTTGGTAAGAGAAATAAAAGAAGAATTGAGTTTGGATTTGGTAAGAGAAGAGCTCAATTTTTATTGTCATATTACAGCTGAAGCATATGGAGAACAGGATCTTTTGATGGAACAAGATTGTTTTTTGTACGATTTGAACGAAGAAATAAAACCAACAAATGAAATTGAAGCTTACAACTATTTTACTTTTGAAGAATATTTACAAGAAGAAATTCAAGTAATTGGTGTAATTAAAGTTTTTGAAAAATTAACAAAAGATCATTTATTGAACTAAAATAATTTCAAAAATAGAAGGCAATCCGTAATCGAGATTGCCTTTTATTTTTTATTATTTAGTCTTTTTCAAGATGTATTTATCTTTCAAATTTCCTGTAATTTCTTTTCCTTGTTGATCCAAAACTTTCAATCTATTTTCTTCAACTTTCAACACTAATGGACTTACATTAGAATTTAAATGTAAAACATTTCCAGAAGCATCCCATTTATAAAATCCTTCGTCTTGATAAACTGTTTCTTTTCCTAAATATTCTTGCTCAATAAAAAAGTTACCATCTTTTTTCAATTCAACAATATATTTTATTCCTTCGCAATCGGCACAAGGTAAAATTCCTTCATATTTTCCTACCCAATTCAAAGAGTTTTTAGAATTATGTTCTGCCATAGCTACAATAGCAGGAATAGCATTATCAATACTATTGTTTTTTTGTTCTTGTTGAACACCTTTTGATTGGCAAGAGAATATAATGAAGGATGCGAAAATACTCGCGAATATAGATTTTTTCATAAATTAATTTTATGATATTTTTAACAACAAATTTGATACCAAATTACGACTATATTTTTCTAACTTTCAACTAAAATTTTATAAAATGTTTCACTCAAAAAAAATACAAACACCTCTTGGAGAAATGCTTGCAATAAAGTCGGAAAAAGGACTTTGTATGTTAGAGTTTTTTGATGGAAAATCGACCGAAAAACAACTCAAAGAAATAGAAAACTTGGGTGATATTTTAGAAAAAGAAGATGAGGTTTTGAACCGTTTAGAAAATGAATTGAACGATTATTTTGAAGGGAATTTAAAAGTGTTTACCATTCCGCTTGATTTGATTGGAACAGATTTCCAGAAAAAAGTTTGGAACGAATTAATCAAAATTCCGTTTGGAGAAACAAGATCATACAAAGATCAATCGATAGCTGTTGGAGATTTATTAGCGATACGAGCAGTTGCAAATGCGAACGGGAAAAACAAAATTGCAATCATAGTACCTTGTCATCGTGTAATTGGTTCGGATGGTTCGTTAACTGGATATGCAGGCGGAAAGAAACGCAAACAATTTTTGTTAGAATTAGAATCGCAACAATTGAATTTATTTTAGAAAAATAAATTGTAAATTAGCCAATCAGAAAAGTAATGTATGAGTGTTGAGCTATTACCAGATGGAAGAGTAAAAAAACCTGAATGGTTGCGTGTAAAATTGCCTACAGGGAAAAAACATCGTGAATTAAGAGGTTTAGTTGATAAATATAAATTGAACACAATTTGCCAAAGTGGAAGTTGTCCTAATATGGGCGAATGTTGGGGTGAAGGAACAGCAACATTTATGATTTTGGGAAATGTGTGTACACGTTCTTGTGGTTTTTGTGGCGTAAAAACTGGTCGTCCAGATCAAGTGGATTGGGCAGAACCTGAAAAAGTAGCGCGTTCTATCAAATTAATGCAAATAAAACATGCGGTTTTAACGTCTGTTGACCGTGACGATTTAAAAGATATGGGATCTATTATTTGGGCAGAAACGATACATGCTGTTCGTAGAATTAGCCCAGGAACAACGATGGAAACTTTGATTCCAGATTTTCAAGGAATTGAAAAACACATCGATCGTATTGTAGAAGCTGCACCAGAAGTGCTTTCTCATAATATGGAAACGGTTCGTCGTTTAACACGAGAAGTTCGTATTCAGGCAAAATATGATCGTTCGTTAGAAGTTCTACGTTATGCAAAAGAAGCAGGTCAACGTCGTACAAAGACTGGAATCATGCTTGGTTTAGGTGAGTTTGAAGACGAAGTTTTTGAAACAATTCAGGAAGTTGCTGATGCAAATGTAGATGTCATTACAATTGGTCAATATTTACAACCAACGAAAAAACATTTGCCTTTGAAAGAATTTATTACGCCAGAACAATTCAAAAAATATGAAGACTTCGCTCGTGGATTAGGATTCCGTCATGTAGAATCAGGAC
The DNA here is from genome assembly GCF_002472765.1 of Empedobacter sp. UBA7252. Classification (NCBI taxonomy): domain Bacteria; kingdom Pseudomonadati; phylum Bacteroidota; class Flavobacteriia; order Flavobacteriales; family Weeksellaceae; genus Empedobacter; species Empedobacter sp. UBA7252. Next base: position 8,500 of record NZ_DKSQ01000055.1, on the reverse strand, counting down.
CTTTGGTTCGTTCTTCTTATCATGCAGAGAAACATATTTTATAATCAAAATTATTTCATCATATTTTAAAGAGACACAAGTTATTGTGTCTCTTTTTTATTATATTTAAATCTTAATTAAACTACTATGAAAAAACTATTAACACTAATTATCATCATTATTATTTCAAGTTTTGCGCAAGCGCAGTTTTATGAAATTACTTACGAAACACAAGTTCAAACGCATTACAATGAAGAAGGATTAAAATGGTTTGAAGAAGCAGTTGGCGGTGATAAGCTGCAAATCAAGATAATGATTGAGATGAATCAAAATCCACCAAAGGAAACATTTAAGTTTATTTACAATGAATCGTTAAGTAAATCGGAATATATTCGTCGTATAAATAATAATCAAGATAATGAATCTATGATTTCTAAAGTACCAATGAATATGGGAGGGATTGTTGTAAATGATTATAAATTGAATCAATTCTCATACGAAATAGACGTTTATGGTAAAAATTATTTAGTTAAAGATAATTTAATACCGATTAATATTACTGATACAGGAAAAACAAAGGATATTATTGGTTTTAAAGCTTATGAAGCTACAGGGAAATTAAACGATATAGATATAATTGTTTGGTACACAAAAGATATTCCATATTTATATACACCTGATATTTATACGACTTCAAAAGGTTTTATTTTAGAGTTACACTATAAATTAAATTTTGATAATTCGGAAATGATCAATTCTTGGTTAGCAATTGCTAAAAAAGAATCTAAAAAATCGCCTAAAATAAGTGTGCCTAAAAAAGGAATTGAGGTAAAAGCAAATCAAACTGATGCAATTTATGATGAAGCTAATAAAAAAATGAATGAATTGAGAAACAATAGCGAAGGAGTTGATAAAAAATAATTAACATGAAAAAACTATTAATACTAATCATTCTCATTTCAAGTTTTGTACAAGCACAATTTTATGAAATAGATTTTGAAGTAAAACCTCAAATTCATTTTACGGATAAAGCTTTAGAAGAGATGAAGCAATATTATCCAGATCAAAAACAAAGAGACGAAGTTTTAGAAATGTCTAAAAATATTCCTTCGATTAATTATCAATTTTCCTATAATAAAACTCAAAGTCAATCAGTGAATATTCAAAAAATAGATAATTCTCAACAAGCACAAGGAGGTTCAATGGGAATTAGTCCAGATATAGGAGAAAAACCAATTTTTGATTACAAAGAGAAAGTTTTTTACAATGAAACAGATTTGTTTGTAAAGAAAATGATCATTTATGATTCGCTGAATTATGTAAATTTTAATGACACCGGAAAAAGTAAAACTATTCTTGGAATCGAAACCAAAGAAGCAATCGGGAAATACAAAGATGTTGAAGTTATTGCTTGGTATGCGCCTTCAATTCCTTATTCGTATTCGCCAGATAAATATTATGGTACAAAAGGTTTGATTTTAGAATTGCATTATAAATACACGAAAGATGATGTAGAAGTGATGATTTCGTGGAATGCGACAAAGAAAAAAGAATTAAAAAAAGCACCAATTTTTACAATAAATAATAAGTTACAAAAGGTATCCTATTCAGAATTTATGAGAATGATTGAAGAGGATAATCAAAAACAGCGCGAATTACATAATCAAGGTGTAGATAGAAAATAAAATCATATAAATAATGAAATCAAACTTGCTTAACTTTAAGCAAGTTTTTTTATGTATGAAAATTAAAGCGACATTACTCACAATTGGTGACGAGATATTAATTGGTCAAATTGTAGATACTAATTCTGCATTTATCGCCAAACAATTGAATACGATTGGGATTGAAGTGGAAGAAATTATTTCTGTTCAAGACGAAATGAGTCATATTATTGAAGCTTTCGAACGAGGAATTTCTAAATCAGATATTGTAATTGTAACAGGAGGTTTAGGACCTACAAAAGATGATAAAACTAAAGCAGCTTTGTGTCAATTTTTGAATTGTGAACTAGTTAAAGAGCCTAAAGTTTTAGAAAATATTGTTCAATTATTTGTTGCCAGAGGTTACTCAAAAGAGTTGAATAATCTTAATCAAGATCAAGCGTTAATTCCAAAAAAGTCTATATTTATTCAGAACAAATATGGAACAGCGCCATGTCTTTGGACAGAAATTGAGAATAAAATTATCATCAATTTACCAGGTGTTCCTTTTGAAATGAAAGGATTAATTCGTGACGAAATTATTCCAAAATTACAAGACCAATTTCAATCAGAAACTATTGTTCATCATGATATTTTGGTGAGTGGAATTCCAGAAAGTGATTTAGCAATTTTGTTAGAAGAATGGGAAAATAATTTGCCCGAATTTATTCATTTGGCGTATTTACCGAATCGAACTTCTATTGATTTACGATTTTCAGCGTTTGGAACAGATAAAGAATTTTTACAAAATGAAATTCAGCATCAAATCAATCAATTCAAATTAATTGCAGGAGAATTTCTAGTTTCTGAAAATTCAGGAAATGCGCAGCAAATTTTGGGTGATATTTTAAAAGAAAAAGGATTGACAATTTCGACTGCCGAAAGTTGTACTGGAGGAAATATAGCAAGTTTGATCACGTCTGTTTCGGGAAGTTCTACTTATTATTTTGGAACAATTGTTTCGTACAACACTTCTGTAAAAGTAAATTTGCTAAATGTGAATCAATCTGATATTGATGAATTTACAGTAGTTTCGGAACAGATTGCTGAACAAATGGCAAAAGGTGTTCGAAATCAATTAAAAACGGATATTAGTATTTCTACAACTGGTGTCGCTGGTCCAAACAAAGGCGAAGATGGAAAAGAAGTTGGAACGGTTTGGATTTCTGTTACAAATGGTCATTCAACATTGAATAAAAAATATTTTTATCCCTATTTAGATCGAGAAGAATTCATTAAAATTGTTTCCAATAATGCGCTGAATTTAGCAATTCAGTTTGTGAGAGAGGAGTGTTAAAATAATGACTCTTGGGCAAACCAGAGTGATATGAAAAGATTATAAATAGAAATCAGAGTGATAGTGTATTTTTTAATGTCATATAATTTAGTGAAAAAATTTAAATATTTCCAAAAATATATTTAGTCTATTAAATTAATAGAGTTTATATTTGTCGCAAATTTTGTGTCAAATGTTAAAAAAGATTGCGAGCAATACATTATTTCGATTGCTTTTGGGTGTGATTGCCGGTTTGGTTTTAGGAAATTATCTGAACGAAAATACAATTCAAGTTGTTTTATCCTTAAAATATTTTACAGGGCAATTAATTTTCTTTTTGGTTCCGTTAATTGTGATTGGTTTTATCGTTTCTTCAATTACGAAATTAAGCGAAGGCTCTGCTAAAATAGTAGGTTTTTCATTATTAATTGCATATTTATCTTCAATAGGAGCGGGGTTATTTTCGATGATTGCAGGTTATCAAATCATTCCAAATTTATCTATTCCAACTTCAGTGGATTCGTTGCGAGAAGTTCCAAAAATTTTATTTCAATTAGATATTCCGCCAATTTTTTCGGTGATGACAGCGTTGGTTATTTCGTTGATGCTAGGAATGGGAATTTTGATTACAAAAGCGAAGGAATTAGAAAAGATTTTTGATCAATTCAAAGATATTGTAATTCTTTTGGTAAATAAAGTTTTGATTCCGATTTTACCTTTTTTCATTGCTGCAAATTTTGCAATTTTGAGTTATGAAGGTTCTATTGAAAAACAATTACCAGTTTTCTTGAAAGTAATTTTAATCGTTATTATTGGTCATTTTATTTGGATGACATTAATGTATACAATCGCAGGATTTTATCATAAAACAAATCCATTCAAACTACTAAAACATTATCCTCCTGTCTATTTAACGGCTGTTGGAACAATGTCATCTGCTGCATCTTTGGGTATTGCTGTGAAAGCAGTTGACGATAGTAAAGTAATTAAACCAACGATTGCTAATTTTACGATTCCATTTTTCTCGAATACACATTTATGTGGTTCGGTTTTGACAGAAGTTTTCTTTGTGATGACGGTTTCGCAAGTATTGTATGGTCATATTCCTGATTTAGGAACAATGGTAACTTTTGTTTTGCTTTTAGGCGTTTTTGCAGTTGGTGCACCAGGAGTTCCAGGTGGAACAGTTGTCGCTTCGTTAGGATTAATTTCAAATGTTTTAGGATTTGATGAAGCTGGAGTAGCTCTAATCTTGACTATTTTCGCATTGCAGGATAGTTTTGGAACGGCGTGTAATATTACAACTGATGGCGCATTGAGCATGATTGTAGATAAATATGCTGATGAGAAATAATTTTAACTCAACTATGAAAAATATAAAAAAAATCACTTCATTTCGAAGTGATTTTTTTTTGCTTTATTTTCTTCTTCCTCGATGAGGATTCTTTGGTTTCGTATCTTTTTTGGGTTTAAAACCTGTATTATTTTTCTTGAAATTATTATTGTTACTATTTGCGTCAGGTAATTTATAAAACTCTTTTGGTGTTTTAATCACCGTCACATAATTACCAATCAATTTCTCAATATTTGCCAAATCACCTCTTTCGTCAGCAGCACATAAAGAAATTGCTTTTCCTTCGCGTCCCGCACGACCAGTACGTCCGATTCGGTGTACATATGTTTCAGGAACATTCGGTAATTCGTAATTGATCACATAAGGTAATTGATCAATATCGATTCCACGAGCAGCAATATCAGTGGCAATTAATACTTTTAATTTTTCTTCTTTGAAATCATTTAAAGCACGTTGTCTTGCATTTTGAGATTTATCACCATGAATTGCCGCAGCAGGGATTCCTGCTTTTTCCAAGTGTCTTACCAAACGATTTGCGCCGTGTTTTGTACGTGTAAAAATCAAGGTACGATCTTCTGGATGCTCGTTTAAAATGCTAACCAAAAGTTTTACTTTCATGTCTTTGTCTACATGATAAACAAATTGCTCAACTGTTTCGGCAGTCGAAGAAACAGGTGCCACGCTGACTTCTTTTGGACGACGAAGAACTGAATGAGAAAATTTTCGAATGTTTTTTGGCATCGTTGCCGAGAAGAAAAGTGATTGTCTTTCTTTTGGAATGATTTCTAAAATCTTTTTGATTTCATGAACAAATCCCATATCCAACATACGATCGGCTTCATCTAAAACAAAAATCTCTATTTGATTAATTTTTAAATGTCCTTGTCCAATCAAATCCAACAAACGACCAGGCGTTGCAATTAAAATATCAACACCATTTTTGATGGCTCCAATTTGTGGATTTTGATTAACACCTCCAAAAATCGCTAAATGTTTTAATGGTAAATTTTTACCATATAATTTAAAACTTTCGTTGATTTGAATGGCTAATTCACGTGTTGGCGTTAAAATTAATGTTCTAATTTTTCTTCCTTTACTCGGAGAATTTGTTAAGTTTTGTAGAATAGGAATTGCGAAAGATGCTGTTTTTCCTGTTCCTGTTTGTGCACAACCAATAATATCATTTCCTTCTAAAACTAAAGGAATAGATTGCTCTTGAATTTCGGTTGGTTCTGTATATCCAGCCTCATCAATTGCTTTTAAAATTGGTTCAATTATATTTAATTCTGAAAAATTCATTGATTAAAATCGTGTAAGTTTTTATATAGAAATAGATAAGCACTTCCGTAGAAGTGCTTTATAATTAAAAATAAATCTATTCCATTTCTTTTGCGTTGCGATCAATTTTTTCCTCAGGTTCTGTTGCATGAACAGAGTTTGCCGAATAATTTCTCCAACGTTCTAAAATATCTATCATATCAGCAGGCATCGGGGATTCGAAATACATACGTTCTCCTGTTGTAGGATGATCAAATCCTAATGTGCGTGCGTGTAAAGCTTGGCGAGGACAAGCAGCGAAACAATTGTCAACAAACTGTTTGTATTTGTTGAATGTTGTTCCTTTCAAAATGCGATCTCCACCATAACGAGCATCATTGAATAATGGATGACCCAAATGTTTGAAATGCGCACGAATTTGATGTGTACGACCAGTTTCTAATTTACATTCGACCAATGTAACATAAGAAAAATTCTCCATTACTTTATAATGTGTCACAGCATGTTTACCTTGATCTCCATCAGGAAAAACTGCCATTTGCATACGATCTTTTAAGTGTCGACCAATATGTCCTGTAATTGTTCCTTCTTGTTCTGCCAAAACTCCCCAAACCAAAGCATTGTATAAACGGTCTGTTGTGTGAGCTGCAAATTGTTCTGCTAAACTTGTCATCGCAACTTCTGTCTTCGCAATAACCAAAAGTCCGCTTGTGTCTTTATCGATACGGTGTACCAAACCAGGACGTTCCATCTGATCTGACATTGATGGTAAATTATCAAAATGAAACTTTAAGGCATTTACCAAAGTTCCTGTATAATTTCCATGTCCAGGGTGTACAACCATTCCAGGTTCTTTATCAATTACGACAACTTGATCATCTTCGTAAATAATTTTGATTGGAATATCTTCTGCTATAACTTCATTCTCGCGTGGAGGAGTTTCTAACATAATCTGAATAAAATCTCCAGGCTTTACTTTGTAATTCGATTTTACAGATTCATTGTTCACTAAAATGTTTCCGTTATCGGCTGCTTGTTGAATTTTATTTCTTGTTGCGTTCTCAATTCTAATCATTAAGAACTTATCTATACGCAATAACGATTGACCTTTGTCAACCGTTATTGAAAAATGCTCGTATAATTTATTGTCGTTTTCCTCTTGTAAGAAATCTTCTAAATCTTCTGTCATTTATTCTCTTTCTATTCTATAATAATCTCTTCTGGAGCTTTAGGCGCTTCTGTAGGCTTTTGTTGCTCTGTAGGCTGATTATTTTGTTGTTGCTGTTGTTGCATATCTTTGATCTGCTGTTCAGCTTTTTGTGTTATAATATCTCTATATTGAGAACCGCTAATTGTATCTTCGCCAAAGTTTTTGTACTGAACATCCAATTCTTTTAACTGCGTTCTAATTTTATCGCGAGGTTCTGTTGATAACCAAATATCAATTGGTTGACCTTGATCGTAAGTATCCGTAGCAAATGGGAATTGATAAACAACTCTTGCGTTGATTGTATCATGAGAAGCTCCAATAAATTTGATTTGACCAATCTCGAAGAAATTATCTTTGATTGATTTTTTAGCTTCTGTCAATGTTAAATTAACCAAATTAGGCATTCTAACACCAGATAACATTCCGCGTCCTAATACCAAATCAACTGTCGCAAAACGAGGTAATTGTTCTCCTGCTTTTACAATTTTTCCGTTGTATAATATTTTAAGAACTGCATCTTTTGCTAAATCTGGTTCGTAAATTATTTTTCCAATTTTAAGACCAGAAATTTCTAATTGTGTAAAGGCTAAACGTTTTGATTTTCCAACTAAATCTGGTAATTCAACTGGACGATATGTTTTCGGATTTGACTTAATAAAGATACGACGACCTTCTTTTACACGCGATTCTGCTGCAGGATAAAAATCCATAATAGCAAAAGGTTTCGTATTTGGATCAAAACGAGAACTATCTACTTCGTATGTCAAACCAAGTTCTTCTAACTTAGCTGTAGCATCAGTAATATTCATTTTAGATAAATCCGGAACTTCAACAAATTCATTGTGATTTGTATACGAATCTAACCAAATGTTAAAAATAAAATGGTAAAGCCCAAATGATAGCGCTATTACAATAGCTACATTCAGCAAAACTTGAATGATTGATTTTACTCCTTTCATTGAAATGATAAATTGTCGCACAAATATAGTTTAAAAATAATATTTATGATTGATGTCAAAGTTCTATATTTGAATAAATTTTAAATTAAACATGTTAAGAGTAGCAGTTGTAGCAGGTGGATATACGGATGAAAGCGTGATTTCGTTGAAAAGTTGCGAGTTAATTTACTCAAGTCTAAATCCAGAAAAGTACGACAGAACAAGGGTTCGAATCTTAAAAGAAGGTTGGTTTGCCGAAATTGAAGGCGAAAAATATCCAATCAATAAAGGTGATTTTTCATTTGAAAAAAATGGAGAAAAAATTACGTTTGATGTCGTTTTTAATACAATTCATGGTACGCCAGGCGAAGATGGTTATTTGCAAGCGTATTTTGAAATGATTGGTTTACCATACAATGGATGCCCTTTTTATCAATCTGCCTTAACATTTAATAAAAAAGATTGTATCGCAGTATTGAGTAAATATGGAATTCCACACGCGAAATCAATTTATCTTAATCAAGGAGATCAATATTCTGCAAAAGAAATTATCGATCAAGTTGGTTTACCTTGTTTTGTGAAACCAAATCGTTCAGGATCAAGTTTAGGAATTTCAAAAGTTCATAAAGAAGATGAATTTGAAGCTGCAATGCAAAAAGCTTTTCTTGAAGATAAAGAAGTTTTGATCGAATCTTTCTTAGATGGAACTGAGATATCGGTCGGAGTTTTAAATTACAAAGGAGAAACAATGGTGTTGGGAAT
>NZ_DKSQ01000046.1:68433-97890 GCF_002472765.1 Empedobacter sp. UBA7252 | reverse complement strand
GGGTTTAAAACCAGAATTCTAGCTAAAATTACTGCACTTACTGTGGTTCAGTACATTAATAAAACATACTTTAATCGAAATATTAATAATCTAAAAATCCAAATTATTTAAAATGCACAACGGGTTAAGTAATATTTGTAATTATTCTATCAAAGTTATAGATTTTACAAGTGTTAATAATATATTTTAGTACTGAATGTAATAATGTAAAGCTATTTTTTTATGATGTTGATAAAAAAAAATAGATGACTTTTTGGAATTCTTAAAAAAAAGTTAGAGTTTTGTTTAAAATGTTATAAAATATTAAAACTATGAGGAGAAGATTAACATCTTTGGGTCTATTAGCTTTCCTAGGATTAGGAACTATGGCTTTTGCCCAAGTAACAGGTGTAGTTAACGATGCGAACAATTTCCCAGAGTCTGACGTAGAAGTTACTGTAAAAGGTACTGATAAAGTTACGTATACAGATGAGAACGGAAATTTCAACATTGATGCTAAGGTAGGTGATATCTTAGTTATCAATGGAAAAGAGTTTAAAGTAACTTCAACAAATTTAGGTAAGTTGTATTACAGTGATGATGTGTCATTACAAGAAGTTGTTGTCACAAGTGTTTTCGAAGCTCCTGCAAGAACTGGTCAAACTATTGTTTCAGGAAAAAGTTTAGAAAATTTAAATCCTTCGCTTTCTGTTGATCAAATGCTAAGTGGTAGAGTTTCTGGGTTGATTTCCCAAGCAGCAAATGGAGCTCCAGGTAGTACAGCGAACGTTACTATTCGCGGAGCTATGGGGTTAAATGGAGGAGTAAAGTCACCTCTATATGTTATTGATGGGACTTACATGTCTGCAGCGGATTTACAAGCTATTAATCCAATGGATATTGAAGATGTTAGAGTCTTAAAAGATGCTTCCCAACTTGCTGTTTATGGAGCTAGAGGTGCTAATGGTGTAGTTATTGTAAAAACTAAAGGAGCTAAAAAGAACGCTACTTCTATATCTTATACTTCTAGAATAGGTTTTAATCAGTTGATGAGTCAAAATGATATGAAATCAATGAACTCTACACAACTATTAAATTATCAAAATGATTTGAGTAAATTAAAAAATCCTTTAACTGGAGCATTGTTAGGATTAGGAGTAGCTCGTACTGATAAACAAATAGCTGAATTAGAGAAGTTTGATCATGAATGGAAAGATGATATTTTAAAAAATGGATTAACACAATCTCATTATTTTAATATTGCTTCAAATGAAGGTAACAACTCTCAATCTTTTAGTTTAGGATACGATAAAAATTCAGGAGCTATTCAGTTTTATAACGGTTTAGAACGTATTACAGCTTCCTTAAATATATCATCTAAGCTTTCTGATAGAGCTAAGTATGGACTTAATATTAATGGAGCTTACCAAACATTAGATTCTCCAAGGGATAGAAATAATGGACAAAGTCCGTTTTGGAGTTTATTACAAAACAGACCTTTTGCTACTAAATATGTATTGGATGCAAATGGGAATGTAGTTATGAACGCAAATGGTAAACCTACATATAACGGAAATGTTAATACAATGGGATATGCTGTTTTAGATGAAATGGAAAATACAATATCTGGAACGAGAAATTTCAAACTATATGGGTCAGGTTTTTTTGAATATGAATTATTTGAAAATTTATATGCAAGAACAACTTTTGGTGCTACGTATAATAGAAATCAGTACGAGACATTTTTAAGACCTTCATCTGTATTAGCTGGTTTATTAGGTAATGGAGGTTCTAAAACTGATTCTGGATTTGATAGATTAGAATATAACTGGAGAAATGAGTTAACATATATTAAATCTTGGGATAAACACAATTTTAGATTTGGTATAGCGTCAGAATATATTAGTCAAGGAAATTATGGTTATAGTATAAGTGGTCAAGGCTTTCCAAACGATTATCAGTCTGTGCAGAGTTTGGCAGCAACTAAATTGCAATCAACTAATACTTCAAGATGGGATGTTACAAGATTTGGTTACTTAGGGTCACTTTCTTATGATTATGATAGAAAATACTATGTAGACGCATATATTCGTAGAGATGGTACTTCATTAGCAGGTATTAACAATAGATATGGAACATTCTGGGGTGCATCTCTAGGTTGGGATATTGCTAGAGAAGAATTCTTGAAAGGAAGTAAAGTTTTTAATAGTTTAATGCTAAAAGCGTCATATGGTGAAGTTGGAGATGACTCTGGATTAGATAGATATGCAAACTTGACGTTGATGTCTATGACAGGAACTTATAATGGATTAGGTATTGCAGCTCCATCATTAAATGTTGCAAACCCCGAAACAACTTGGGAAATTAACAAGAAGTTAAATGTAGGGTTAGATTTTACATTATTTAATAGATCTTTAACTGGTTCTGTATCGTATTTTCAAGACAAGCGTTCAGATTTCTTATTTACTCAAGATTTATCAAGAGAAATGGGATCTTTTACTTCTACAATTAATGCAGGAGAATTAGTTACTAACGGAATTGAAGCAGAGTTAAACTATGATATCATCAATAAGAAGAATTTTGGATTAAGTGTTTATGGAACATTAACAAAATTGAATTATAAAATTAATGATCTTAATGGACAAGATGAATTACTTGTGACTGGATCAGTAGAAGATATGATGCATGTCAAAGGAGGTAAACCTTATCAATTTTATATGGTAAGATTTGCTGGTATCAATAGAGATAATGGTAATGCACAATATTATGACAAAGATGGAAACATTACTGAGGTATATAATGGAGATGATGCAGTAGCAACTGGTAAGACCCCTTTTCCAACTTTAACAGGAGGTTTTGGTCTTAACCTTAGATATTATGGTTTTGATTTAAATGCTGATTTTGTTTATAGTTCAGGTGGTTATACTTATAACAATACATATCAAATTTTAACTTCTCCTACAAGTACAAATAATAAAGCTACACAAGCAGCAGATTATTGGAAAAACCCTGGAGATATTACAGAATTTCAACGACCAACATTACGAGGTACTGAGTATTCTACACAATTTTTAGAAAAGTCTGATTACATTAACTTTAGAAGTTTATCTTTAGGATATTCTTTTAATGACTTAATTAAAGATACTGGAGTTAAAGGATTGAGAATTTTTGCACAAGTTCAAAACTTAGCATTATGGACTAAATTCCATGGAAATCCAATTGTTGGAACGGGAGGAAGTGAAACTATAACATTAGCTGATAAAGGTTATGTATCAAATTCATTTTCATTGTTTTCGTACCCTAATATTACGTCATATTCTTTAGGGTTTAATATTAATTTTTAAATAAACTAGATAATGAGAAAATTTAGTATAGGTATAGTTATGTTATCATTGATATTTACATTTAATAGTTGTAATAGTGATGACATAACACAAGGATCTCCAACTGGAACTGAACAAACGAATTTTTATAAAACAGAAGCTGATTTTACAAGAGCTATTTTAGGAACTTATCAAGGATTTAAACAGGCAGGCTTTTATGGGGCTGGAGGAACTTCTTCAGATATAAATATCGTAGGAGATTTATTAGCGGATGATTTATTGTTCAATTATAATGGTCGTGGTTCTAATAGAACAAGTTCTTCTTGGGGTTATGATGGAACAGTAACACCAACAAGTTTATATAATTCTGGCTATAATATTATTGCTAGAGCAAATTTAATCTTGTCAAATTTAAATAATTTACAAGATGGAGCTTTTAAAAATCAAATTAAAGGTGAAGCATTAGCTGTAAGAGCTTTAACTCATTTGGAGTTAGCTAGATTTTACGGAAAAATTCCTACACAAAGTTCAAATGCTTTGACTTCTCAAGGGATTCCTTATATTACAAGTTACGATCCATTTGAAATGCCTTCAAGAGAGGAGTCTATGAAAGTTGTATATGATAAAATTATAGAAGATTTCAATAATGCTATTCCTTATTTAACTAATTCTGTAGGTACTACAAGAATTAGTAAAAACACAGCCCAAGCTTTATTAGGTAGAACATATTTGTATTTAGGTAATTATGCAAAAGCTATTGAAAATTATACACCAGTAGTTGCGGCTGTTAATCCAGCAAAAGCTTCTGATTTAGCAGGTTTATGGACTAATAAGAATAGTAATGGAGTATTATTTGAAATACCATTCGTATTGAGTAATGATAATGCGATAGGAGGAAATTATAGCCAAGGGTCAACTAATAGTAATATAAATATGGAATATTCAGTTGATAAAAGGTTTTATGATATGTATAATTCTATAACAGAACCTGAAAGAAAAAATGCATATTTTAAAATATTTGAACCTGCAAATGCTAATGGTAAACCAACAATTGCTGTATACAAATATTTGCAAGGAGGACCACAACTAGGTGTAAATAATGGTCGTTATCTTAGAGTTGAAGAAGTTATTTTAGATTTAGCGGAAGCTCAGTATTTATCAAATAATCAATCTGGAGCTTTGGCAACATTAAATAAATTAAGAAATGTTAGATATTCTACTTATGCAGGAGGTGAAACAGGTTCTGCTATTTTTGACGCAATTATTCTTGAGAGAAGAAAGGAGTTAGCATTTGAAACAGGAGATCGTTTTATTACATTAAAACGACTTCAAAATGTTAATGGTATACCAGCTATTTATAAAGAAGGAGTTAAGCGCTCAGGAAATGGATTCTATGCTGATGGATCAGGAAATCCTCCAGCAGAACTAATTCTTAAAGCAGGTGATTATAGATGGCAATTGCCAATTGCAATTACAACTATTAATAGGAATCCAAATATTAAACAAACTGACGGATATCCACAATAGCTTATAAAAAAAACAGGCAGAATTTAATTCTGACCTGTTTTTTTTATAAGCTATTGTTATTAATGTAGATTAAAATTGTAATCATATCTTTTTCTAAATTTAAATTAAAGTTATTCTTTTTTATAAATTTATCTAAGTCTGGAATATTTTTAAAAATCTCTTTAAGTTTATTTATTTTATTAGGAAAAGAATAAATATTATCAGCTTCTTTAATAAAGTATTGATCTTTTACTTTACTATATTTTTTTTCATACTCATTATAATTTTCTGTTTTGAAAGCACCTGTATTTGTATTAGCATCAATTAGTTCTATTTTTTCTCGCTTTAATAATGAATATTTATTATTAAGAAGTATTTTTAAATAGCCATTTATGTTTTGCTCTTTAAATGTATAATTCAATAATTGGTAATTATCATTGGTATTATAAAAATTTATTAATAACTCATTATTTTTATTTAAAAAATAATTCTGATCATTTTCTTTAATTTCCATTTCATCTAAATAAGCATTATATCTTAGCTGAGCATCATAATTATTATTGTTGGTAATGATTTTTGCATTTCTAAAATCTTCTACCAAATATAAGGAACCACTATAACTACGGGATAAATCATTTTTGATGATTTGGCCGTTAACTAATTTATATGCTGTATTTTTTTCATGTAAGACTTGACCATTTGTAGTCATAAATGTCAATAAACTTATTGTTAAATATATTTTTTTCATATTTAAATATATAAAAAAATAGCCAATAACAATATGTATTTGAGCTAAATAATATAAAAATTACTTAATAATTATACAAGTTTTTTCAATAAACTCCCAAGCTCTAATTTCTGCCCAAGAGTGTATATTATTCTTTAAAGGAAAACCACAATGTCCGCCATATTCAGGCATTTCGAACGAACAAAATTGATGCTTTTTGAAACGTTCAATTGGATAACAATCTTTCCCTAAAAAAGGATCATTAGCAGCGTTAACAATCAAACACGGTGTTTTGATATTGTCCAAAACAGTTGCAGGAGAAGCTTTGTGGTAATAATCTTCTTTAGATGAATAACCATGTAAAGCTGCTGTAAAATATTCGTCTACTTCATCAAAAGTTTTGATTTTATCAATCATTTTTTCATTCAGAACTCCTGGAAATTGTTTAGCTTTTATTTTAAATTTTGGAACAAGTGTTTTTTTAAAGTTTTTAAAATAAACAGTATTTGGAAATTTTTTCAATGTATCGGCGCAAGATTTTAGAGAAATAGGTGCAGAAAATACAACACCACATTTTATCTTGTTCGAAACTTTATAACTTCCAAGATAATTCAAAACCAAAGCACCACCCATCGAATAACCAATCAAATAAATTTCTTGATAATTTTCTTTCAACGCTTTTTCTACAACTCTGTGTACATCATCTATCGATCCATGATGATACAAACGGCAAGTTTCGTTCATTTCACCGCCGCAGCTTCTGTGGTTCCATGCCAAAATATTAAATCCTTTGTTGTAAAAAAAATCCGAACACGAATTGAGGTAAGTTCGTTTCGAATCGCCTTCTAATCCGTGAAAAAGAATGATTAATTTGTCTTTATTATTTTGAAATCGCCAATCCAAATTCAGAAAATCACCATCATCGGTTTCCATTTTTTCTCTTGTGTAATTTGGAACAGGATATTTCTTGAATTTCGCTGGAATAATGGTAGAAAGATGCGCATTTCGATTGATGAAATTAGGTGTAGGGTAAGTAGAATGTTCGATGTAAGGCATTTAAAATATTTTTACGTCAATTAAGAAATCCTTTTTAATTTCTTCATTTATATTGGCTAGAATTTTTGACTTTCCCATCAATAATTCTTGTCTCATTGCAGGAGAATTAATTTTAACATATAAAACTCGTTGTCTTACTTCAACTCGATCAGTATATTTCTCGAAAAACTTTCCCATCACCGTTTGCCAAGCCTCTTCTGCTTTCACTTCCCAAATCAATTCTTCCTTTCCATTTTGTTTAATGAAATGCTCCAAAGCTTGACCAAGCGTTTGCTGATTACTTCTTTTTTCATACTTTTTCATAATCGGAAAACTTTACTTTCAGAATTAATTTGTTTGATGATTTGCTCCGTTCTTTCAGGATGCGTATCAGTGATAAAAATTTGTCCAAAACGTTCTTCGTTTACTAATTTTATCAATTGTGTCACACGATGTTCGTCCAATTTATCAAAAATATCGTCCAATAATAATAAAGGAGTGATGTTTAATGAAGATTTGATAACTTCTAATTGGGCTAATTTCAATGCAATCAAATACGATTTTTGTTGACCTTGCGAACCAAATTTCTTGATTGGATAATTGGTAATCGTAAACAATAAATCATCTTTATGTATTCCGGCTGTCGAATATTGCGTCGAACGATCTTTGTACAAAGCTTTTTTCAGAACCGTTTCAAAAGGTGCATCATTTAATTGCGAAACATATTCGATGTTCACTTTTTCTCGACCTTCTGAAATTTCATTGTAATATTTTAGGAAAGCTTCCAAAAAAGTTTGAATAAATTCTTTTCGAACTTCATGTATTTTCTTTCCTAAATGAATCAATTCTTCATCATAAATTTCCAAAGAAGTTGAATCAAATGTATTATTTGCAGCAAAGTATTTTAGCAAGGCATTTCGTTGAACTAAAACCTTGTTGTATCGCATCAAATCAGCTAAATATTGCTTATTCGATTGCGAAATAATATTATCCAAAAATTTGCGTCGAACTTCACTTCCTTCTTTGATTAAATCACTGTCATAAGGTGAAATCATCACTAAAGGATATTGTCCAATATGATCAGAAATACGATCATACGATTTCGAATTTCGTTTTAATTGTTTGGGCTGACCAGAACGAACCAAGCAAAAAATCACATCATCAGATTCGTTTCGATCAAAAGTACCTTCTAATGTAAAAAAATCACAATCAAACTGAATATTCATCGCATCCGAATGATTCAGATACGATTTACTTAAAGCCAAATAGTGAATAGCATCCAAAATATTGGTTTTGCCTTTTCCATTTTGTCCTACAAAAGCATTAATTTTTGGTGAAAATTCGAAATTATTTTCATCAAAATTCTTGAATTGTCGCGCTTTAAGTTCTTTCAAATACATAAAAGCAAAATTACGATATTAATTAAGATTTACGAAGTTTGATTTATGATTTTTTATAATGATTTTCAATCCTAAAACAATGATTTTGAAACAAAATGTCGAGTTAAAAATCAAAATGATGTATTTTTGCATCTTTATAAGTAAGATTTAGAAAAATGGCAATTCAAAAACCATCGATTCCCAAAGGGACAAGAGATTTCTCACCTTTAGAAGTGAATCGTCGTCAATATATTATCAATACGATTAAGAAACAATTCGTGTTATTCGGATTTTCTCCAATCGAAACACCTTCATTTGAGAATTTATCAACTTTAACAGGTAAATATGGAGAAGAAGGAGATCGATTAATTTTCAAGATTTTAAATTCTGGAGATTATTTAGCAAAAGTTGATGAGCAATTGTTAACAGATAGAAATAGTCAAAAAGTAATTGCGCAAATTTCTGAAAAAGCGTTGCGCTACGATTTAACTGTGCCTTTCGCACGTTATGTGGTGCAACATCAAAATGAAATTACATTTCCTTTCAAACGTTACCAAATTCAACCAGTTTGGCGTGCCGATCGTCCTCAAAAAGGTCGTTTCCGTGAGTTTTTTCAATGTGATGCAGATGTTGTAGGTTCGGATTCGTTATTACAAGAAGTTGATTTTGTACAATTGTATGATTCGGTTTTTACAGAATTAAAAACGCCAGTTGAAATTCATATTAACAACCGCAAAATTTTATCAGGTTTAGCAGAAGTAGCTGATATTTCGGCTCAATTGATTGATTTTACAGTGGCTTTAGATAAGTTGGATAAAATTGGAGAAGAAGCGGTGAAAGAAGAAATGCGTGGAAAAGGAATTTCTGATTCTGCGATTGAAATTTTATCACCTTTATTCTCAATGAATGGAGATTATGAAACACAATTTGCTCAATTAAAAGAAATTTTAAAATCTTCGGAAACTGGATTAAAAGGAATTGAAGAATTAGAATTTGTTTTTGAAAATACAACAAATATTGGTTTACAATCGGCTGAATTAGTTTTGAACTTGACATTAGCACGTGGTTTAGATTATTATACTGGAGCTATTTTCGAAGTGAAAGCGAAAATCGGAGAATTCTCTTCATCTATTGGTGGAGGAGGTCGCTACGATGATTTGACAGGGATTTTTGGATTGAAAGATATTTCTGGTGTTGGAATTTCATTCGGATTAGATCGTACATATTTAGTTTTAGAAGAAAATAATTTATTCCCAGCTTTAGAAGATTCAACAAATATCCAAGCATTGTTCATTAATTTCGGAACGAAAGAAGCTGCTGAGGCAATGAAATTGGTAAAACAATTACGTCAAAGTGGAATTAATACAGAGGTTTATCCTGATGATGCAAAAATGAAAAAGCAAATGGGATATGCTGATAAAAAAAGAATTAAGAAAGTAATTCTTTTGGGTGAAAAAGAAATTGCTGAGCAAAAAGCGACAGTAAAAGATATGATTTCGGGAGAACAAACCGAAGTTGCTTTTGCTGATTTGGCTAACGCATTGTCTTAATATGTCTTAATTCAAATCTATTCAATATATTTGCAAACTATTTAATCAAGAATATAAAATGAGTTTATTAACAGTTGGTACAGTTGCCTTTGATAAATTAGAATCTCCTTTCGGGAAAACAGATAAAATCTTAGGTGGTGCCGCTACATATATCGGTATGGCGTCTTCTTTATTGGGCGTGGATACTGCAATCGTTTCAGTTGTTGGTGGAGATTTTCCACAAGAATACATCGATTTATTAATTTCAAAAGGAATTAATTTAGATGGAATGGAAATCGTAAAAGAAGGAAAAACATTCTTTTGGGAAGGTAAATACCATAATGATTTGAACACACGTGATACGTTAGCAACAGAATTGAATGTTTTAGAAACGTTTAATCCAATTGTTCCTCAAGATCGCAAATCTCCAGACGTTTTGATGTTAGGAAACTTACATCCATTGGTACAAAAAGGAGTGTTGACACAATTAGATAATCGTCCAGGTTTGGTTGTTTTAGATACAATGAACTTTTGGATGGATTGTGCTTGGAATGAGTTGATGGATGTGATCAAAGATGTTGATGTAATTTCTATTAATGACGAAGAAGCGCGTCAAATGTCAGGTGAATATAGTTTAGTGAAAGCTGCTAAAAAAATCATGACATTCGGACCAAAAACAGTTATCATCAAAAAAGGTGAACATGGAGCTTTATTATTCCAAGAAGAACAAGTTTTCTTTGCACCAGCTTTACCATTAGAAGATGTTTTCGATCCAACAGGAGCAGGAGATACATTTGCAGGAGGTTTCTCCGGATACTTAGCAAAAACAAACGATTTTTCTTTCGATAACATGAAACGTGCAATTGTTTACGGATCTGCATTAGCATCTGTAACATGTGAAAAATTCGGTACTGAATCATTAGGAGATTTAACACGTGATGGTTTAGCTGAACGTTTGAAAGAATTCAAAAAATTAATGGATTTCTCAATTAATTTATAAGAGAATTATTCATCAAAATATTTAAAGCCTTGCATTTGCAAGGCTTTTTTGTTTTATATTAGATTGTAAATTATTTATATGCAGATTATTCTTGAAATAATTTTTATTGCGATTAGTGAACTTATAATAGAAATTTTTGGAATACGAGTTCGATATATTATTTTAAAACTATTTAATCCAAAGTTAAATTTTGAGGAATTTTCTCAAAATGAATCAGGTTGGCATAAATTTTATAATGCAGTAGTAGGTTTGTTAATTCTAATTGGATTAATATTTGGTGTTGCTTTCTTATATTTTAATTAAAATGAAAAACAAAATTATACATCTTCTCATATTGGCATTTTCCTCTTTACTTTCTGGAATAATGATTTCGAAAATGTCATTCATCGGTAAAATAGGAATCACAATTATTTACAACGAATATACGATCCTGAAATCGTGGTGGAAAACAGCCTTGTTATTATTCGCTATACAAGCTGTTATTTTTATCGTATTATCCATTTGGAATGAGAAAACAACGAAACGTTTTAAACGTTTGTTATTGCCTCTCATTTTCCTTTTTATGGGAATTATTGGATTAATTTATTGCTATTACGATTTTACTGAAACCTCACATCGTTTATTGAAAAAGACTTTCCATTTCGGATTTTATATTTTT
The DNA here is from genome assembly GCF_002472765.1 of Empedobacter sp. UBA7252. Lineage (NCBI taxonomy): Bacteria > Pseudomonadati > Bacteroidota > Flavobacteriia > Flavobacteriales > Weeksellaceae > Empedobacter > Empedobacter sp. UBA7252. Next base: position 86,754 of record NZ_DKSQ01000046.1, on the reverse strand, counting down.
TGGTTTACGTGGTTTGGGAATTGTATATTTTTTATGACAAAAAAATCTCAAAAAGTAGAAGAAATTCCGCAAGAAACAGAAGTGTATTAAAATAAAAAGCTCATCAAATTTTGATGAGCTTTTGCTTTTGTGACCGAGACAGGATTCAAACCTGTAACCTCTTGAGCCGTAATCAAGTGCGCTATTCAGTTGCGCCACTCGGCCATTCCGGATAAGAAACTATTGTTCTTATTTTGGACTGCAAATATAAAGACTATTTTTGAATCTGCAAATATTTTTTTAAATAAAATTATCCTCGATCTCTATCGCTTATGAGCATCATCATAAAACTCAAAACAAAAAGTGTATCATTTTCGGATGATTGATATTGATTTAATTTAAATTTTCGTCCAAAGAATGAAGGTTCTTTTGATACTTCCATCATTTCTCTTCCTTGTAAATCAGTTAAAACATATTTTGGATTGAAAATATAACCTGAGAAAAATCCTACAACGGGAATTTCTCCAACCATTCCGTCCATCATACGCGTAAAACCACTACGTTCGTTGATTGTAAATAAATGATTATCATTTGCGTCGTAAATATGAAAAGTCGCTTTCCAAAAGGATTTGAAAGTTTTTCGTTTTGCTTTACCAACAACATTTCCGTTCGCATCTGTAATGGTAAAAGTTTGTTGAAAATCGATGATTTTATTCGAACGAAGTTGAAAAAGTTCTTCTTTTTTCGATGAATCACGGTAGATTTTAATCACATCTCGCCACGAAAGAATTTTTTCGCGTACATAAAACACAGGTTGATTATTAGCATCTGTTACAGAAAAATCATTGGAAAAAGTTGCAATATGAAACTTTATATCAAGCGGAAATTTTAGGTTGTTTAAATTCATAAGTATTGAGTAATTTTTATCAAAAATAGATTTTTTTCTGACATAAAAAAAGGTTCAGAATTTCTGAACCTTAAGTTTATAAATAATTTCTTACTTCATCTAAATGTGTAATTGTAGGAACATCATCCATCGAAAAATTATCATCTAATCGATCAAAGAAAATCGCTGACATTCCGAAAGCTTTTGCGCCAACAGCATCCGCAATCCAATCGTCACCAATGTAAATTGATTCATCTTTTTTAGCACCAGATTTTTCCATTGCCAAAGAAAAAATACGAGGATCAGGTTTCAAGATTTTGATTTCGTCTGCATAAGTCACCGTATCAAAAAAACCATTTAATTCTGATGTTTCAATTTTACGTTTCGAAACTTCGATAAATCCATTTGTGATAATGTGTAATTGATATTTTGGTTTCAAATAATCCAACAATTCCATTGCTCCATCCACCACTTCATTGTAATTGGTAATCGTTTCCATGTATTCATCTTCAAAAATCTTTGCTAGAGCATCATTATCAATCCCAAGATTATCAAAAGCTTCTTTGAAACGACGAGCACGTAATTCTTCTTTTGTAATTTTTTTGTCACGAATCAAAGCCCAAAGACCTTCGTTGCTATCGTGATAAAATGGATGAAATTCCTCGAATGTAAAACCATATCTATTTTCTACATCATACTTTTTGTAAAGCTCATCTAGCGCGAATTTTGCATTTTTTCTGAAATCCCAAAGTGTGTTATCAAGATCGAAAAAAACGTGTTTTATTGTGTTCATAAATGCAAAGCTAAGGATTTTATGTAGATTTGCTGATGAAGAAAATATCAATTGAAAGCGAAGTTAGAAAAATTTAAAACGAAGAATGCCAAAGGTGTTTTGTCTTTGTTGGCAGGTAACACAATTGCGCAAGTGATTATGTTTATTGGCGGAATTATTTTGGCTCGAATTTATGGTCCAGAAGCATCGGGAACTTACAATGCTTTTTTGAGTTTTGTGGCCATTCTTTCTATTTTGACAACATTTCGTTTAGAGAATATTTTCGTGATTTCGAAATCATCGAAAGCGATTAGAAATTTGTTTACAACCTTATTATTAGTGAGTAGTATTGTAACGATTTTATTCTTTTTGGGTTATGCTATTTTAGAAAAAATTTTCACATTCAAAACCTCCTTATTTATTGTTTTCTTAAGTTGTGTTGCAGGGGTATTTACAGCTTGGAACAATGTACAAAATACGTTGTTTACAAAGTATAAATTATTCAAAAGTATTTCGACTGGATTTGTGATTAATGCGTTGTTTTCGGTTTTTTTTCAGTTCATTTTTTATTGGATAGGCTACAAAGAAACAGGATTGATTTATGGAACAATTTTCGGAACTATTTTGTCTTGTGCATATTATTTTTCAATTACAAAAGGACGATTTTCTTCCATTGACTTTGGGTTGGCTAAACGAACAATTTCTAAGAACAAAGAAATCATAAAATATACATTACCCTCAGAATCGTTGAATGCAATTGCTAACAATTTATTGCCAATTATGATCGCGATTTATTTCTTGAAAGAAGATGTAGCTTTTGTGGGAAATTCAGCTAAAGTTTTGGTTGTTCCTTTGACGTTGCTTTCCAATTCGATGTCTAAAGTTTTCTTTCAGAAATCTGCTGCAATGATTGATCATCGTTCACATCAATTATATGATTTATCGAAAAAAGTGGTGCTGTACAATGTTGGAGCAATTGCTGTTTTTCTTTTGTTGATGAATTGTATCGGAATTTTTATTCTCGAGTGGATGCTTGGACCAGAATGGCGAGGTCTGCATATTATGACGTGGATACTTTCATTTTGGATTTTGTGTCGTTCTGCAATGAATCCTATTCAGCAAATAGTTGTGGTTATCAAGAAAAATCATTACGCACTATACTTCAATATTTATTTGGTTTTCGTCACATTGATTACTTGTGTGATTGGCGGACTAAATAAAAACATACTTTTGACGTTATCTCTATATTCTTTCTTTGCAGGAATGGGCTATTTGGTTCAACTTTACTTTGTAATGAAAGAACTGAAACGTTATAAAAAGTTAGGTGAATAATTCGAGAAAAAATATTTTAGCTTTAGCATCTTGGTATCCGAGTAGAATTTTTTTAGATAATGGAGATTTTATTCAGCGCCATTTACGTTCTATCTCTACTTTAAATAATGTGACGCTTGTTCATGCAGTAAAAGATGAAAATTTAAAATCTAATTTTGAAATAGATGATTCTATCAACCAAAATGTAAGGGAAATAATTGTTTATTTTAAACCATCTTTTTTTCGTCCGTTTAATTTAATCAAACAATTTATAGCTTTTCTGAAAGGAGTTTCTTTGGTTAATAATTTTGATATAATTCATCTCAATGTTGTTTATCCAGCTGGTTTAGTTGCTTTGTTTTTGAAAAATAAATACAAAAAACCAATAGTTTTAACAGAGCATTGGACAGGATTTTCTCCAGAACGTTTTATTTCATTTCCATTTTACAAGAAGTTTTTAATTAAAAAAATACTTAGAAAGGTAGATGTTTTAACGCCTGTTTCAAATGATTTAGCACAGAAAATACTTAAAATTTATCCTATAACAATTGTAAAAATTATTCCAAATGTTGTGGATGTAGAATTGTTTTCGGTAAAAGAAGATTGTAAAATAAAAAGAATAACTTTTTTACATCTTTCGCATTTAGAAAATGAACATAAAAATATTTTAGGAATGTTGAATGTTGTTAAAAAGTTAGTTGATAATGGCTATGATTTTGAATTTCAGATTGGAGGAAATGGAGATTTAACTTTGATTAATAATTTTGTTGAAGAAAATAATTTGTCTGCTTTTGTAAAATCTTTTGGGCGATTACAACATTTTGAAGTGAATCAAAAGATGAAAAATGTGAATTGTTTTGTACTTTTTAGTAATTATGAAAATCAACCTTGTGTACAAATAGAAGCTTTTGCTTCGGGAATTCCTGTTATCGCAAGTGATGTTGGTGGAATTAAAGAATTTATGCCAAATAATTTTGGATTTATTGTGAATAAAAATGATGAATCAGCACTTTATAAAGCAATGGTTGAGGTGATAGAAGGTTATGAATTTGCAACACCAAAGGAATTAAATAATTATGTTTTGAATAATTTTTCTAAGGAAGAAATTGCTCAACAATTTGATGATGTCTACACGAAAGTTTTAGAATGAAAGATTTAATCAAATTCATACAATCCTTTTTACAAAACAATGGTTTTTACGTTTTTTTATCTTTTGTGGTAGAAAAATTAGTGATGTTGATTAATACCATTTTCATTGTAAAAATGATTCCTCAAGATGAATTTGGTCGTATAACACTTATCGCATCTATCATTGGGTTTGTTACGCCATGGAATGGATTAGGTTCATTACAGGTTTTGATGAAATTTGGTGCTGGTGAAGAAAATGAACAAACACGTAAAGACCTAAGTCGAAAATTATTTAGAAATGGTGTTATTAATCAGCTTATTTTATGTAGTCTTTTTATTGTAATTGCTAATTTTTATGCCATAAAATTTGATCATTTATTGTGGATTATTCTCTTGTTTTCTGTTCGTCTTTTGGGCTTATTTTTCCAATCACATCTTACAATTGATTATCGTATAAATGGTTTTAATAAAAAGTTTGCTTCATTAAATATATTGATTAACTGTTTGGGACTGATTTTTACATTTTTCTTAACCATCAACTTTGGAGCAATTGGTTATATGATTTCGCTGGCGATTACACCTTTTATTAGTTTATTTTTCTATTCTAAAACAATTTTACAACAATCAATAAGTGGTTTAAGTGAAATGAATTGGAAAATGATGTGGAAATATGGAAGAATGGAATCTTTGGCTTATTTCGCTTCAGAGTTATTGTTTTCGATTGATATTGGAATGATTGCGATTTTTATGACAGATAAAGATATTGCTTTGTATAAAGTTGCGATTCTTTTGCCTATGAATTTATTATTTATTCCGACTATATTATTTCAAACCGATTTTCCTCGAATTATTAAAAATAGTCAGAACAAGGATTTTCTGAAATTTTATATAAAAAATTATTATAAGCTATTCATTCCTATAGGAATTAGTATTCTTTTAGGAAGTTATTTTCTTAGAGATTTTATAATCGAGTTATTTTTCAATAAAAGTTATTTAACTGGTGGTACAGTTTTTTTTATTGCAACAATAGCAGTTGTTTTAGCAATGTTGTTTAGAGTATTATACATTAACTTGAATAGTACAATAGGAAGATCAGATTGGAATGTAAGAGTATCAATCCTCTCAATTGTTTGTTTAGTTATTTTTGATGCGCTATTAATTCCTTTTTATGGAATAGAAGGAGCAGCTTTAGGTATGTTAATAACTTTCTTAATTTCTGGATTATACGCATATTATTTGTTTAATAAGTATTTAAAAAATATTTAAAAATGTCATTATCAAAAAAAATATCAAAATTTATAAATGGATTTTTTCAAATTTGTAAGAATCCTTGGTTATTAAATATTATCATTGACCAAAATGAAAATTGGGAAAAGAAAACGCCAAATCATTATAAGAAAGGACTAAATCAAGTTTCTTTAGATCAATTATTTCCAAATTTTGACGGAAAATTAGATACAGTTGCTTTTTTAGATGGCGGTTCTTTGATTACAGATTTATTACTGCTGAAAAATGCGTGTAAAGAATTTGAACAATGTAAATATTTCGAAATTGGAACTTGGAGAGGAGAAAGTATTGTTAATTTGATTGATGTTGCTGATGATTTGAATACGTTAGATTTAGATACAAAGGATTATAAAACGTATAACTTTTCACAAGATTATGAAAATGCACATGGTTTTTTTATAAAAGATAAATCTAAAATAAAACAACATTTAGGAGACTCGACTAAATTTGATTTTTCAGGATTGAATAAAAAATTTGATGTAATTTTTATCGATGGAAATCATCGTTTTGATTTTGTAGTTTCGGATACAAAAAATGTTTTTGAACATCTGATTCATGAAAACTCTATCGTTATTTGGCATGATTATGCATTCTCGCCAGAAAAGATACGTTTTGAAATATTGAATGCAATTATAAAAGGAGTTCCTAAACAATTTCATAAAAATCTATATCATGTAGAAAATACAATGTGTGCTATTTATACACCAAAGAATTATGAAGGAAATATTCTTAAACTTTACGATAATCCAAAGAGAATTTTTTCTATAGATTTAAAAATTAATTAATGAGAAACAACATGCTTCTGTAGTAGTTTCTGAATATAAAATTTATAACGATTCTTTTTTATAAAAATTGCTGGGTTAGAAATACAATTATCCATCGGAAGTCGCTGAATATTTGTTGAAATCTCATCGTTTTTTATTCCTGCCGTACCAAATGTAAAATCGGATTTTATAGTATTAAAAAAGTTTATAGAAACTCCATCATCTGTAAAAGGAAAAGAAAAAACTCGATAATCCAAATTAAACTTTTGTTGGATAAAATCTAAACTTTCATTTGTCTCTATAAGTTGTTGTTCAAAAGAAATATCGCGATAATAAGGATGATTCATTGAATGTGCGCCAATTGTAAAGCCTTGATGAATTAATGCTTTAATTTCATTTTCATTCAAATAAATTTCAACATCATTTAGTTTTATTTCTTGTTTTAAAATTAATGAATTAATTTTTTTAAGATCATGAATAGAATAATTTAAAAGTTCTTTTTTAAGGTTATTGTCTGTAATGTTTTCTAAAATGAAAGCAACTTTATACCGATAAAAAACTTCTTGATTGTCAATAAAATTTGGATTGATAAAAAAAGTTGCATCTAAATTTCGTTCTTTTAATATTGGAGCAATTATAGAGTAACATTGTTTCAAACCATCATCAAAACTAAGATGAAAGTAATTTTCTTGAGGAATAGAACCATTTTTTTCGTATAAATCAATTAATTCAATCATAGAAATATTGACATAATTTTTCTGAAAAAAATCTAATTCACGTTGAAATTGATCAATAGATTTTAATGGATATAATTGATCGATATGAATTAATCTTTTATCTGAAACTGTATGGTAAAAAGGAAATATATTTTTTTTGAATAAATTTAATATCATAAAATAGCAGTCTTAACGTTTGTAAGTAATGAATGCAATTAAAACATTTTATAAAAAAATATTTTCCGAAAAGATAAGAATTAATAATAGAAAAAATTTAAAGAAATTGAATGGATTATTTCTGAAAGGAAATAATTTTTATTGTAATTGTTGCGAACAATCTTTTTCTAAGTTTTTGGATAAATCAAACGGTATAGATAACCGAGAAAATGCTGAATGTCCAAATTGTGGTTCATTAGAAAGGACAAGAGTTTTGTTAGAGTTTATAAAAAATGAAACAGATTTATTGGTTAAACCGAATAAATTATTGCATATTGCTCCAGAAGACGCATTGAAAAATATTTTTAAACAGACCGATAATTTACGTTATATCAATGCTGATATTAACATTAATCTTGCTGATGAAGAAATGGATATTACTTCAATAAATTATCCTGATAACACATTTGATTATATAATTTGTTGTCATGTTTTAGGGCATATTCCAAACGAAAAAAAGGCAATTGATGAATTGTTTCGCGTTCTAAAAAAAGGAGGAAAAGCTTTGATTCAAACTCCTATTCATCCAATAAATAATACGTTTGAAAATGCTGAATTTAAGACAGAAGAAGAACGATTAAAAAATTATGGCGAAAAAGATTTATTGAGATTGCATGGACAGGACTTTCAAGAAAGATTAAAACGTGAAAATATAATTGTCGAAAAAATAGATTATCGAAATAAAATTGATCATAATTTAGCAAAGAAACTTTCTGTTGGAAATGGCTATCGTGAATTAATTTTTCTTTGTCAAAAAGTCTAAATTAGAATAGTTTGTATAATGATTTTTTATAGCACCAAAACCTTGCATAAATTTAGCTATAGAAGGAATCATAGAACCTTCGAAATCAAGTGTTAATTCTGAATTAGAAAAGTTTTTGATAATGTAATCTATTATGTAAGCTGATCCAAAATTACTTTTTGAATTCTTATTTCTTGCAAAAGCAAAATTATAAACTCGATTTTTAGAAATCATGATTAGTTGACAACCAATTAAATTTTCTTCTTGATCAAAAATTTCATAAATATTAATAATTTTTTGATTAAATAAACTTTGAATTTTTTCTTGCGAATAGTTTATTAAATTATTTGCGATCAAATATTCATAAGATGAATTTATTTTGAAAAATCGATTTAATTGAGTAACTTTTTCAATGTTATAATTGGATTTTTCTACTTTACGAATTTCATTTTTTCTATTTCTACTGTAATTTGAAAATAAAATTTCATAATCTTGATTCAAATCTAAAATATAATTAACCTTTTTCTGTCCCTTCGGTTCAAACATCTCTGTATTTTCCTCATTAAAAGCATAAGCTCTCACTAAATTTCGATGTAGTTTTTTCTCAAAAAGTTGAAAAGTTTCTTTTGAGAAATTTTCTTGATGAAAAACTCCTAATTGTTGACAATAAATTGGTTGTGTAATAAATTTTATACCAATTTTTTTTGTATATGGCAAAGGCATTATGGCTTCATAATCGTTCAAAACATAACAATCCCAATTGTTTTCAACTAAAGCATCCAAATAAAAAACTTCGGCATAAATGCGGTAATTCACCGATTTGTTGAGACATTCGGTATATTTATTAACATCTAATTTTTTTCGAGAAACTCTTTTTATCATTTAAAAATACTTTCGTAAACTTTTCGCCATTCAGTCCAATCTTCGTTCAAGTTTGATTGGTGGAATAATGTTATAAACGTTCCGTTTGTGGCTTTAATTGTTTGTTTCAATCGTTTTATTTCCTCTAAAGCTTGTTGCGGTGTTAATTTTAAATAATTTTTCAATGTAACATCCATTGCGACAAAAGGATATATTTTTAACAATGTTTGTTGATTTCTTGATAAGTCAAACCATTTGAATGGAGTAGATGTTCCAGCTCTAAAGCCTAATTGATGTGGGAATCCCATGGTGTAATCTTCCAAAATTTCATTTATTAACAATTGTTGATAAGTGTAAGGGAAATTCAATTTAATGAAATGTTGACGTGATTTTTTTATCGGTTGATTGCTAATTTTTTCTAATCGATTAATTTCAATTGTTAATTTATTTTCATCAAAATTAGATTGATAAGAAGGGTGAATTCCAATTTTTGCCCAAGTTGAAATGTTATTTATTAAATTTTTTTGAGCATTATTTTTCCAATGATGATTTTTATCGAAAGTAGAATAATCGCCCAATAACCAAAAGAAAACTGTTTCGATTTGATGTTTTTCAGCTAAAACTTTCAAATAATCAAATGTATCGTAAGGATCTTTTTTTTGCTGATTTAAAATTTTGATTTGATTCTGAAATTCTTTGAAATCACCTTTTAAAATTTTCTTTGAAAGTGAACCAAATTTTATTTTAGGAGAATGATGAAGATATTTCCATGCATAATCTACGTCATGAGTATTAATCTGTTTGAAAACTCTCTGTTTAAAATAAATTTCAGGAAATTTAGACTTTATCTTTTTTTGAATTTCAATACAAATTTCATCTACAATTGGTTTCGAATAATCTAAATCCGAACCTAAAAAACGATTGTGTTTATCAAATTTTTCTGGTTTTGCAATGTATTCTTCATAACGAGAAAGCCAATAAAAACATTTCCCAAATTCGTTTAAAATTGAATAATCAACATTTTCTTGAATGGTAGTTTCCAATAAAATATCATCAACTTTATAATTGATTTCATTTTCTAAAAATTGATTTGAAAAGTTGATTTTTGGTAAAATTGATTGTGAAAACTCATCAAAATCTGTAGTCGTTTTGTAGTCAATTCCAGAAAAATTATGAAAAATAAAATCGAAAATATATTCAATTCGATTCGTTATTTTTTCTGTAAATATGATGATTTTTTGACTCAAAATAGTTTTCAATAAAGCTTAAAGATATCAAATTAGACCATCATCCGCAAATGAATAAAAATCTTTTTGAGAAACAATAATGTGATCTAAAACTTGAATATCTAAAAGAGTGGCACCTTCTTTTATTTTTCGAGTAATGTGTATATCAGACTGACTTGGAGTAAGATTTCCAGAAGGATGATTGTGAGAAAGTATCATTCCAGTTGCCATTAACTCTAAGGCACGTTTAAAAATTACTCGAATATCGACAGCGGTTTGATTAATTCCACCTCGTGAAATTTGCTCAGTTTTAATGATTCGATTTCCTTGATTGAGAAACATTACCCAAAATTCTTCGTTTGGTAAATCACCAATTTGTTGTTGTAAAATTATGGCTGCGTCTTTGCTTGAAGTAATTTTGTCGCGTTCTAAAATCTCTTGCGAATTTCGTCTTCTTCCAATTTCCATTGCTGTGATTATCGAAATTGCTTTTGCTTCTCCAACTCCTTTGAATTTGCATAAATCTACAATTGAATATTTTGCTAATTCATTCCAATTATTGTTTGCAGAATTTAAGATTCGTTTTGCTAACTCTACAGCGGATTCATCACGATTTCCACTTCCCATGATAATCGCTAACAATTCGGTATCAGAAAGTGACGAACGCCCTTTTAAAGCTAATTTTTCGCGAGGACGATCATCTTCATTCCAGTTTTTTATCGAATTTTTATTCTCTAAGTAATCCATTTATATAAGGGATTGATTTTGTATTTTACAATATAATAAAAAAAGCTCGAACAAATTTGTTCGAGCTTGATATTTAATGAAATAGTTTTTTTTATTTATTGACTTTTGCCCAAGTATCTTTAAGGGTAACTGTTCTATTGAAAATTAACTTTTCTGTAGAAGAATCACGATCTAAAGCAAAATATCCAATACGTTGAAACTGGAATTTATCCTCCACTTTGGCTTCTTTCAAAGCAGGCTCAGCAAAACCTTCTTTTACAGTTAAAGAATTTGGATTGACAAATTGTAAAAAGTCAACATCTTTCTCTGCATCTGGAGATTCAACTGTAAATAAACGATCATATTCTCGAACTTCGATCGGAATATTCTCTGTTGCAGAAACCCAATGCAACGTACCTTTTACTTTACGTTTAGAAGCTTCAGTTCCACTTCCAGACTTCGTTTCAGGATCGTAAGTTGCATAGATTGTTGTGATATTTCCTTCAGCATCTTTTTCTACTCTTTCAGCTTTAATGAAATATGCACCTTTCAAACGAACTTCGTTTCCTAATGATAAACGGAAGAATTTTTTAGGCGCTTCTTCCATAAAATCTTCACGTTCGATGTAGATTTCTCTTGTGAAAGGAACGATACGAGTTCCAGCTGTTTCATCTTCCGGATTATTCTCAATTTCTAATTCCTCCACTTGTCCTTCTGGATAATTTTCGATTACCACTTTCACTGGATCAATAACAGCAAAAACACGAGGAGCAATTTTATTTAAATGATCACGAACAGAGAATTCTAATAACGAAATATCCAATACATTATCACGTTTTGCAACACCGGCTGTATTCCAAAAATTCTTAATCGATTCTGGCGTATAACCGCGACGACGCAAACCTGAAATAGTAGGCATACGTGGATCGTCCCAACCTGTTACAACTTCTTCTTGAACCAATTTCATCAACTTACGTTTACTTGTAATCATGTACGAAACATTACCACGAGCAAATTCGCGTTGTTTTGGTTTTTGAGGTTGATTTGGTAGTTCCACATTGTTCGCGTACCATTCGTATAAATCGCGATGATTTTTGAATTCTAATGAACATAATGAGTGTGAAATTCCTTCGATATAATCAGATTCTCCATGCGTCCAATCGTACATTGGGTACATTTTCCAAGTGTCTCCAGTACGGTGATGAGGACGTTTCAAAATACGATACATAACAGGGTCGCGCATGTTCATATTAGGAGAAGTCATGTCTATTTTTGCACGTAAAACATGTGTTCCTTCTTCAAATTCTCCCGCTTTCATTCGTTCGAAAAGATCTAAATTTTCTTCAACAGAACGATTTCTATAAGGAGATTCAATTCCTGGTTCAAAAGGTGTTTTACGTTGTTCATTAATCACTTCTGAAGACTGGTCGTCGATGTACGCTTTTCCTTCTTTAATTAATTGAACAGCCCAATCGTAAAGCTGCTGGAAATAATCAGAAGCATAGCGTTCTTCAGCCCACTCGAAACCTAACCATTTCACATCTTCGCGGATAGAATCTACGAATTCTTGCTCTTCTTTGTCAGGATTAGTGTCATCAAAACGTAAGTTTACAGGCGCATTGTAACGCTGTCCTAAACCGAAGTTTAAGCAGATTGCTTTTGCATGCCCGATATGCAAATAACCATTTGGTTCTGGTGGGAAACGAAAACGTAAATTTTCTTTCGGCATCCCGTTGGCTAAATCATCTTCGATGATTTGCTCAATAAAATTCAATGATTTTTTTTCTTCTTCCATTTTTTAATTACGATTGAGTTTGCAAAGGTACGAAATTGACAATAAATATAATGTCGAAAATTCCGGATTTTACAATTAGAAAAATTCAATCAAAAAATAGAAGTAAATAAATGATTTATAATGGATAAGTTACCCCAAATAAATTTCCAATAATCCGTTTGGAATTTGGATAAGCATTGCTTTTTCGTTACGATTAACTTCTAAGATCCACTCATCAATCATCGGGATTAAGATTTCTTTTCCGTTTGCATCTACTTCAAAATAAGCTTGTGCAGCAGAATCGTTAACAGATTTTATCGTTCCAACTTCTGTATTTGTTTGATCATAAATCGTGAAACCAACAATTTCGTGGTAATAAAAATCTGTTCCAGAAAGTTCTGGTAATGATTTTAGAGGTAAATAAAGTTCGCGATTGATTAATTTGTCGACATCTTCGTCTTCAACATCTTCAAATTTTACTAATAATTTTGTGCCTTGATAAGGCTGAGAAGTTTCGAAAAAAAATGGAACCAGTGTACCATCTTGCTCGATGAACACTGCTTCCAAAGTATCGTATAATTCTGGTTCGTCTGTATCCAAGTGAATGATTAAATTACCTTTGAAACCATGTCTCTTTGTAACTTTACCTAAATAGTAGCAATCATTTTTTGTCATTTGGAACGTCTCTGAACTTAAAAATTATTCTTCTGTAGCAACTTCTTCAGTTGTACCTTCTGCTTCTTCAGCAGGAGTTTCTTCAACTTGTGCAGCAGCTTCAGCTTCCTGAGCAGCTTTTACACGAGCTTCATTAACAGCTTTTTCAGCTTCTAATGCAGCAGCTTTAGCAGCAGCAGCACCTGAAGTTAAACCGTCTTTTTTAGCTTGAACTTTTTCACCTTTAGCTTCTAACCAAGCGTCGAAACGTTTGTCAGCTTCTTCTTGAGAAAACGCACCTTTAGCAACACCACCTAATAAGTGTTTTTTCATAAAAGCACCTTTGTAAGATAATAAAGCTTTAGCAGTATTAGTTGGCTCAGCACCAGTTTGTAACCATTTTACAGCAGAATCAACATTTAATTCTACAGTTGCAGGGTTAGTAATTGGGTTGTAAGTACCTAATTTTTCGATGAAACGACCATCACGTTTTGCTCTTGAGTCAGCAACTACGATGTGAAAGAATGGTTTTCCTTTACGACCATGTCTTTGTAATCTAATTCTTGTAGCCATAGTATAACTAATTATTTTGGGAACTCGTCCCGTTTTACAAATTTGAGGTGCAAATATACAAAAAAATAATAATATGAATTAGAATTAGTATTCAGATATTAATTCTAATTTTATATAAATCAATTTCATGAAATATTTAACATTAATGATACTTACATTATTATTGTCATGTAAGACCAATTCTACTGAGCTTAATAAGAAAAATGATATAGACTCGGTGATTATTAATGATGACCATATTAAAATTAATGATACACTAATTATAAGAGATTCAACAATAACTCCTTCAATAATTAGTGAATAAAATTACATAAATAAACATAGTATGAAGAAAACATTTATTTTATTATTTACATTATTTGGATTGTCAGCTTCTTTTGCGCAGGATAATAATGCGATTTTTTATAAAAAACTGGAAGAGCAGCAATTAAAGAATGAACAGAAGTTTAATAGTCTACAGAATAAGAATGCTAAATCTGTAATTGTAGATCAATCAAAAGGAATTTCTAATCTCGCAGGTTTTATAGAAGATTCACCTTTTTTTTACCAAACTGATGATATTAGAGCAAATACAGGAGCGGGTATTACTGAGTTACAAAATGAAGGTATTAATGGTTTTGTTTTGAATGGGAAAGATGTTAGTGTACTAGTAATGGACGGAGGGGCAGCGCTAGGAACACATATTGAGTTTAGAGATCTTGATTATGGAAATTCAAGCAGATTATTTGATACCGAAAATGGAGCAACTGCAATATCTGATCATGCAACTTCTGTATCAGGTTTTATTGCAGCCGAAGGTAGAGCTTCATTTAATGGATACCCACAATATGCAGCTAAAGGAGTATTAACAAAAGCTAAAATAAAAAATAGCAGTTTTAATACAACAACAAATGGAAACAATATACAGAAGCTTTTAAATGCAAAAGAAAATTTATCTAATCATTCTTATGGTGTAAATTTAGGATGGGATAATTATTATTCTAAGACAGATAAATTAGGTCCTGGATGGTATTTTAATATGACAAATTATCAAGATTTAGTTAAGGACGCCAGTGCTACTTTGAGTGGATCTTATTATAGTTCTGATGCTGATTTTGACAAGACGGTTTATAATAATCCAAATTATATTGTTGTTAAATCAGCAGGTAATTATTATGGTTCGGGACCAGATGCCTCTGATACTAATCCAAAATTCCAATACAAAGATGGGATTTGGACACCTTTTACTGCATCGGAAGTAATACCTTCAAAAAATTGTATTAATGATGCATATTGTATTGGTTGGGGGTCATTGGCTAAAAATATCATTGTTGTAGGAGCGGTTAAATTACCGAATACTACTGATTATAAATTTACGACATTAACAAAAGATAATAGAGCAACATTTTCAAGTGTTGGACCTCGTAAAGATGGAGCAATTAAACCAGATATTTCTACTTATGGAGATTCTTTGATTGCTCCTTCATATGACTCATCAAATCCTACACAAAATAATGTATTTATTATAGGAAGTGGTACATCTTTTTCTGCACCAATTGTGACGGGGGCAATGGGAATGTTGACTCAGTTACAAAGATTAGTAAATAATAATTCTACATTTACTTTTTTTGGAGATGAAGCTAAAACACTACTTTTACATACTGCTGATGAGGCTGGAGATAATGATGGACCAGATATTTATTTTGGTTGGGGATTATTAAATACTAAAAAAGCAGCAGAGGTTTTATTAGATGATACAAAATTGTTTGAAAGAAAATCAAAAGTTTCAGGTACAGATATAGTGTATGAAATAACTTCCGATGGAACACCTTTGAAAGCAAGTATTTCCTGGATAGACCCAGAAGCAGCTTATTTTAAAAATATAAATGATTTATTTTATAATCAGTCTTCAAGATTGATTAATGATTTTGATTTAAGAGTAGTAGAAAGTTCTACAAATGTTACTTATTTTCCATGGAAATTAGATTTAAATAATGTTACTGGTCCTGCAATCAAAGGAGATAATACAGTAGATAATTATGAACAAGTTCTTATAAAGACTCCAACAAAAGGAGCAAAATATAAAGTTATTATTTCAAATAAAGGAAATTTAATAGATAACGCAGGAGTTAAAAAGAATCAGGATGTTACTGTATTGATAACAGGTAGAACAACTGGAGCTCTTAATACAGATGAGTTAGCTGTTGATAAATCGATTTCTGTTTATCCAACATTAGCAAAAGATATTGTAAATGTACAGACAACTGAAAAAATAACAGTTGTAGATATTTTTGATATGACCGGAAAAAAAGTTTCGTCTTCGGATAAGAAACAAATTAATATTTCAAATTTACCGACAGGTGTTTATATTATTAATATCAAAACAGATAAACAATCGGTTTCTAAGAAAATTGTAAAACAATAGAACAGTATTTTTTCTATTAATTTAAAACTTCAATAACATTGTTATTGAAGTTTTTTATTTTAGCGTGAAATAGATTATTAAAAAATGAACAAACAAGAAATACTTATTCAGACACAAGCTTATATCAAAAAAACTTTTTTAGATGAAGGAACAGGACACGATTATTTTCACATAGAACGTGTGGTGACAAATGCGAAGAAGATTTTAGAAACTGAAAATGCAGATTCTTTTTTGGTTGAATTAGCAGCTTGGACACATGATATCGGTGATTATAAATTGCATAATGGAGTTGATAAATCGGAGGAATTAATTAGAAAATTTTTAGAATCAATTCATGTAGAGGAAGAATCAATTCAGAAAGTATTGGAAATAGTCTCGCAAGTTTCATTTAGTAAAGGAAATAAACCAACAACTATCGAGGCTGAAATTGTGCAAGATGCTGATCGTTTAGATGCAATTGGAGCGGTTGGTATTGCGCGTTGTTTTGCATATGGCGGAAGTGTAGGTAGTATTTTATATAATCCGTACGATAATTCGAAAGACGCTTCTAGCGTGCAACATTTTTATGATAAATTATTTAAATTAAAAGAGTTGATGAATACCAAAACAGCAAAAGAAATTGCTTTAAAACGTCATCAGTATATGGAAAATTTTATCGAAGAATTTTATCAAGAAGTGAAATAATATTGTAACTTATTATTCATTTAATTATCCTTAATGCAACTAAAATTTACTCTAATTTATTTGTCACTTTTATTGATATGCAGTTGTGCTTCTGTCGAGAAATATAATGCAGATATTGATAAAGAGATTCCTGCGAATAAATTGAAAAAAGATGTAGATTTTGTTTATAAAAAACTAAAAAGATATCATCCAAAATTAGATTTATATACTTCTCAAGAACAAATTGATTATAAATTTGATAGTCTTAAAAAGTCAATTGATAAACCATTGAAACCAAATGATTTTTATGTCAAGTTTTTTCCGATTTTCGAAAGTTTAGAACATGGTCATACAGATATTTATCCGATATATAAACGATTAGAAAAGAGCAAGGAAAAAAAATACAAAGAATCTAAATCTGCTTTTAGTGATTATAGTTTTTTTTGGCAAAATGATTCAGTTTTTTTAGTGACAGATTACAGTAAAATCAATCCGATTAATCAAGGTTCAGTTTTGCTTTATATAGATAGTGTTTCTACAAAGTATTTATACGATAAATATAAAAAAAGTATTTATGGAGATGGTGAAAATCAAACTTTTTCGGATAATGTCTTTAACCGAACTTTTCTCAATTATTTTACTTTAGAAAATGGAATTAAAGATTCGGTTGAATTAACTTTTAAAATGGGGAATTCAATCATCCGAAAAAAAACATTTCGTACCTATCCAAAACCTAAAAATGATAAGATTTCAGAACTACCAAAAATTACAAAAGAGCAGAAAGAAGTTGAGCGAAAAGTTAGGATAAAACAAAAGAAATACGGCTATTCTAAAAGTTCCAAAACCTATTCCAAAGATTTGACTTTTCCTACGAACGACAGTACGATTGCGGTGTTAAAAGTAACTGATTTCAGGAAAGGAAAAATACGCGAACTATATAAAGAGGTTTTTACGGATATCAAGAATCATAAAGTTCAAAATTTAGTTCTTGATCTTCGCAACAATGGTGGTGGTTACCTAAAAGATTCGCACTATTTATACGCTTATTTGGTCGATGATTCCAAGGCATTTTTAGGTGAAAAAATCGTCGCGAACAAAACCTCTTTTGGCAAGTCGTTGTACAATCTTTTTCCCGTTTATTCCTATCCGTTGCTTTGGTTGGGATCGGGTTATACTTATTTTTCGACGTCAAAAAATGCTAAAAATGAATACGAATTGCACATGCCTTTTTCGCATGTCAAAATAGATAAAGAGCTCGTGTATCACCACAATTTGTATGTCATTATAAATGGTGGTTCTTACTCTGCTTCGGCGTTGATTTCGGCTAATCTTCAACTAAAAAATCGAGCATTTTTTGTAGGTGAAGAAACGGGAGGAGATTTTAATGGAACGGTTGCTGGGTTGATGCCAAAATTTACGTTGCCCAATTCCAAACTCAAAATTTCGGTTGGTACAGTTTATCTTTCTCCTATTGAAAAGCGAGATGAACAGGCGCATGGTGTTTATCCAAACCAAGTTATTCAACCTAATTTGCAAGATAAAATTAAGCGTACGGATGCTGAACTGAAATGGATTTTAAATGATATTAAAAAAGGAAATATCGAATACAATAAAGCTTTAAAAATATAAAATCATCTCC
>NZ_DKSQ01000046.1:32429-68275 GCF_002472765.1 Empedobacter sp. UBA7252 | reverse complement strand
GGAGATGATTTTATATTTTTAGCGTTTGAGCGGGCTATTCGTTACAATCTTTTTTGTAGACACCGCGTCTACAAAAAAGGATTTCCACTACTATCCCTAACGCATTTTATTTTTTGTTGAAACTACAAAAAATAAAGTTCTGAATCGTATCAAATGGCGTTTTATGATCAATTGTAAAACATTCTATTTTCTCAAAATTAGCTTCAAAAGTTGAGGTTAACGACGTTTCATCATTTTGTTTTATTTCCAAACCACTACATTTTAATGGTCCATTTGTCGAAAAAGTTCCAATAACCATTTTTCCTTTTACAGCTTTCGAGACCAAATTTTGGTACTTTTTGATGTCATTTTCTTCTATTAAAAAATGAAAAACTGCTCTATCGTGCCAAATATCGTATTGTTCTGTAGGTTCAAATTCGGTGATATCAGCAACAATCCAAGTTACTTTTTCTGCATTATTTCCTAAACGCTTTTTTGCTCTTTCCAACGCATTTGCAGAAATATCCAAAACAGAAATATTTTCATATCCTTCTTCCAATAAAAAATCGACCAACTTACTATCTCCACCACCAATATCAATAATTTTAGCTGTTTTATCAGCTCCAAAAGAATGAATAAAATTTAAAGAAGTTTCTGGTTTTTCTTGTGTTCAACTCACTTCTTCTGGAGTTTTTACTTCATATATATGTTCCCAATGAGATTTTTTATTGTCGTTCATAGCTTTTGTATTTTGTTTAGGTGCAATTTCGACTTTTTATTTAAAATGAAGCATAACAAAAATTACAGAACTGAGTCTATTTTTTCTATAAAAAACACCTTTTACTAAATATAATGGTTATTATACACTTAAATAATTTAAGCTAAATTATTGATATTGCGAAAGTGCTGTTTTGGATAAATAAAATTGATTCAGAAACTTCTTTGTAAGGAGCATTTTTACGTTGAAACTGCATATCTAAATCACCATTTTTAAGTGTTATTTCTCAAGTTTTCGTTTAATCTTCTTGTAGTTTTTTGAACGAATAATTTTTCCTTTATCTGTAATCAAAAGAGCAGCGTAATCTTTTTGTTGATTGATAAAATTCAATCCTTTTTCTTTTCCTAAAACCATGATAGAAGTGCTAAAACCATTACACATTTCAGCATCCGTCCCAATAACTGTAACCCCTGTTAATCCTGTTGAAGGATAACCAGTTTTGGGATTAATAATGTGTGAATAGCGAACTTCATCAATCAAAATAAATTTTTCGTAATCACCAGAAGTCGTAACAGCAGCATTTTTCATTGAGAGAATATCCAACATTTTATGTCGATTAAATGGATTTGTAATTCCAATTTTCCAAGGTTCTCCATTTGGTTGATTTCCCCAAGTTGTCATATCACCAGAAGCATCAATTATACCCGCTTGTATTCCTAAGTCTTGCATGAAAGTTCGTGCTTTTTGTGCTGCATAACCTTTTCCTGTTGAACCAAAACCGATTTTCATTCCAGCTTTTTTTAAGAATATTGTTGAATTTTCTTCATCTAAAATAATGTTTTGATAACCGATTTTTTCGATGGCTTTTGAAATCTCTTCCTGAGTTGGAATCTTTTCCATTGAACCATCAAATTTCCATATTTTGTCCATTGCCGCAAAGCTAATGTCAAAAGCACCATCGGTTAGTTGCGAAAAATAAATCGCACGCTTTGTTAAGTCAAAAACTTCTCGATCTACTTTTATCGCCTTTATTCCTGCATTTTGATTGACAAGAGAAACTTGCGAAGTTGGTTTCCAGTCAGAAATCAAATTCTCAATTCTAATCATTTCATCAATTGCTTTATTGATGTTTTTTTCAACGGAAATAGAATCGGAATCAACCAATGTAATTTTGAATTTACTTCCCATTAAAATTGTATCTCTAACTCCAACCGTTTGAGCATTCATCGGAGTTAGAACATACAATAGTATAAAAGTGAATATATTTTTTAGAATGAATTTCATTTTGGTTTATTCATTTGTTATTCTGAGTTTATCGAAAAGTATAAAGCTTAAAGATACCTCGACAAGCTCGGTATGACAGGTATTAGGTTATTCTGAACTTGTTTTAGGATTGCATCAAAATTATTTTTCTAGTAACAATCCGTCAAAAATTGCCCATTTGTTTTGAATTCTTCGAATGATTTATTCAAATGTTCTTGACAGATTTGTTCCAAAACTTTCTCTACATCATGTTGCATTGTGAGAGCACCACAAATCATAAGAATTCCACCATTTTGTAATGTTTCAGCAAAGAATTTAGCATCACGATTGACTAAATCCATCACATACTGTTTATTTTCTTCACGAGAAAATGCAATGTGAAATTGACTCAAATGATTCGTAAAAATTTGTTTCGTAGCAAATTCTTGATAAGATTTTGTTGTTTCATTATCATGTCTGAAACCACAGTATAAATGCGTTTCAATATTTTTTGAATTCTCATCAATCATCCCAAGAAAAGGTGCAATTCCTGTTCCGTTTGCAATCATCACAACTTTTGAAGCTTTTGGAAATCTAAAGGCTTTATTTTTTACAATTCGAGCTTTAATCGTAGAATTTTGAACCAAATTATATAAATATTGAGAACCTAATCCAAACTCATGCAATTTTACAATTAACTGTAATTTATTATCTACTTTTCCAACCGAATATAAGCGTTCTTTGTGATCACTTTCGGGATAAATTGCTAATAAATCTCCAGATTTGAATTTCTCTTTTACATCTAAAATAACTTTAAATGTAGCATCTTCTTGTGTGATTTTAGTGGTAGAAATAACCTTAACATTTTTCAGTTCTGGTGCTTTTCCAACATACATCGCAGGCGTTGTTGCTAACGGAATATCTGTCGTTTCTTTGTATGCAATGACCCAATTTGTGAATTCTTCCGGCGATTTATCATTTACTGTTTTCAAATCCAATAATTGAGTAGCCCATTTTTGATCATTCAACCATTTGTCAACTTTAACTGCATAGCCACAATAATCTGAATATGCTCTTGATCCAAATCCTACAACAGAAAATTCGATGGATTGGTTTTGTGGAAATTGTGTGATTAATTGTTCAAATTTCTTAGCATTCGCAGGCGCATCACCAATTCCATAAGTTGAGGTAAAAATGATGAGTTGTTTTGCTTTTGGATAAATTTCATATTGATTCATCTGAGCAATGAATGATTTTTTTCCGTTTGCTAAAAATTGCTCTTGAATTTTTGAAGCAAATCCAACAGTTGCACCATTTTCTGAACCAACTAAAAGGATAATTTCAGCTTCGTTGGCTTTATATTTATTTTTGCCAATTTTCGTTTTTGTACGTTTGAACGTAATTACAAATCCTGACCAAATAAAGAATAAAATGTTAAGCGAAGCAATTCCTAAAATCGCTGCCCAAATAACATTGGTGCGACCTGTATGTAAATCGATATTGAATTTTTCTACAATTGCTGAATAAGGATTCAACGATTCTGAAATAATCGCTCCATTTACTTGATTAACCGAAACCGATTTTTTTCTTAAATGAACGATAAATGGTTCTGCTTCATCATCTGGAATAAAAGGAAATTCAATCTTTTCAACACTACTTAATTTTGTGTTTTTGAAGAATTCAATGTCTTTTAAATCTTTTGGTTGTAAATTTTCTTTGACTTGATGCTCAATTTCTTTTGGTTGACCAACTAAAGGTTCTAATCGCGCTAAGAAAATCAATGTTCCTGTTAATGCAATGATTAAAACTGGAATTAATAACCAACGTCCAGTTACAACATGAAAATATTGTGAAAAGGAGTCTTTGTTAACTTTTATAAAGAAATTTAGAATTCCTTGTTGACGTTTTACGATTAAGATTAATCCACTTATTGAAATTAACATCAATAAAAAAGATACGACACCAACAATTGCTCGTCCTGTTTCTTTTAGAAATAATGAACGGTGCAAGGCTGTGACCCAATTGATGAAATCACTTTTTGGAACAATCTCACCAATCTTTTTTCCTGTTGTAGGATCAATGTAAGATTTGATCGAATTTCCATCTTCGTCCATCGCATCAATTGTCACAAAATCATTGTGATCAACTTTTACTTCTATTATTTCAAAATAATGCTCGCGCAAAGTTGGTAAAACTTGCGCGAGTGTTATGTTATCGAAATTTTCTACTTTGTATGCGGGCGATTTTTCGTTTATTGCATCAACAGCCAAAATTACTCCTGTGATAGATAGAATAACTAAAAATGCTGAAGATAAAATTGCAAGACTCAAATGCGCATATCTCCAAATAGATAATGTCATTTTATTGAACTTTTATAAAACGTACGGCTTTAATATAAACTGAACCTTTGATACCTGCTTTGTTGTCTAAATCCGAAGAATTTAATGCAACTTCAGCATCTTTTGCGACGTATTTTTGAGTTTCTACAGCAGATTCAAAACGTAATTTGTATCCTTTATTCAATTTTGCAGTATCAAACTCGATGACACGTGTCGCTCTCGCTCCTCCAGCAACTGAAGCACCTGTGATTCCGTTTAATTTTTCTTTCTTTTTACTATTGAATTTGTGCCATTCTTTTAACGTGTTATACCACTCGTTATCTGTTCCCAAAACACCTAAAGTTTTTTCGTATTGTCCTTTTGGATTGATTAATGAAATCACTACATAGGCTTCTTTTCCCGTGTAATTATTCATCTGAATCATTGTTTTGTATTTTGTTGTTTGTGCAAAAGTGGCAGTTGCCATTAAGATTACAACTAATCCAACTAATTTTTTGATTAAGTTAAATTTCATCTCCTTCATTATTTTAAAAAGTCAATAGACACATTATTTTTCTTTAAGAATTCGTTTTCTCCAGCCAAATCATAAGCTGTTTCGTCAAATTCTGTTTTAATATCTTTTTTCGCTCCAGCAGCAACCAAAGTTTTTAAGGTTGCATCATCTTTCGCAATCAAAGCTGCTTTGTGTAAAGCTGTATTTCCGTCTTCATCTTGTGTATTAAGATTCACACCTAATTCAATCGCTTTTTTCACCAAATTTACATTTCCTTTATCAACAGCAATGTGTAACAAAGTTGCACCTTTACTTTGAGTAGCTTTAAAATCAACTTTTGCATTTGTTAATAAAGCTTGTTTTTCTGCGAATGATTCATCATTTGGTTTGAAAGAATTGAACCAATAATAAGCCAAATTATTTCCATCTTTATCTACAATATCAGCTTTAGCGCCTTTTTCTAACAATAAAGAAACGATTTGAGATGTTCCAGAAGCAACAGCTTTTGTTAAAGCTGACTCACCATTTTTATTAACCGCATTTACATTGTTTGCTTTTGATAAAAATGTATTGATTAAATCTGTATTTTTTCCTCCAGCAGCAACCATTAATGCAGTGTTTCCTTCTTTATCAGCAATTTTAGCATCAACACCTTTTGATAAGATAAAGTTGATTGTTTCTGAGTTTCCTTTGCGAGATAAAGCGTGTAATAATGTTTGTCCGTCTGGATTTAACGCTTTCGGATTTAATTTATATTTTGTAATTAATTCTTGGAAAACTTCTACGCCATTTTCTTTTGTTCTCGAACCTTGTGTGGCAAAAAATAAAGCTTGATCAGTAGGTTTAATTCCTTTCGCGATTAATTTATCTATGATTGATAAGTTTCCTAATTTTGCAGCATAATCTGCTACAGTACGTCCATTAGCGTCTTTATCACTTAATGATAAACCTTTTGAAATAAAATATTCTGTAACTTTTAAATCATCATCATTCGCAATCGCTTGCATGATTAAGTTTGAACCATCTTCTCCTTTAACTTTTGGATTGGCACCAGCTTTAATCAACGCATCGTATACTGCGATATTCTGATTTCCAGCACTTGCTGCATATGTAATCACATCGTAACCATGGCTATCTTTGTAATGAACATCAGAACCTTTGGCTAATAAATAATTTACTAATTCTAAATTCCCCGCAGCAGCAGCCCATTGAAGATAAATTCTTGAGTGATGCGTTTTTTTATCAACAGAATTTCCTTCTTGTTCAATTAAAAATTTAGTCACATTAAAATCTGCTTTGTTATTAATCGCTATCACAACAGGATCAAAGAAGCCTCCATTTTGAAAAGAAGGACTATTTCCTTTCGAAATTTCAGTTTTTACAGTTTCTATTGTTGGATTATTTTTCCAAAAACCAGCGTCCATCAACGTGTTCGTCTGAGCTTGAATAAATGAAGCGACAAGGATAGCAGCAGAAATGAATAATTTTTTCATATGAATAGAATATATTGTAATAATTATTTAGACTAATTTTAATTTGATTTCAAAAGTATTATTTTTATTTATATTAATTCTAATTAAATCAAATAAATTTGGCTAATTCTGCTAAACATCAGTTTTTTGAAAACAAAAAAGATTGCTAATCTGCAATCTTTTATATTTCTAAACTACTTTATTCAGCTCGTCTTGGACCATTTTCTCTCGATTTCAAAACGTTTTCAACATCTTCCAATTTGAAACCTTTGGCTTTCAATAAAATTAAATAGTGATACAACAAATCCGCCGCTTCATTAATAAATAAATCATCGTTGTTGTCTTTGGATTCAATCACCAATTCAACTGCTTCTTCACCTACTTTTTGTGCAACTTTATTGATTCCTCTTTTGAATAATTTATTGGTATACGAATCTGGATCATTGTCTAAATCAATTCTATCGTTAATGGTTTGTTCCAATTCATATACAAATCCATGATTTGTTTCTTCTTTAAAACAAGTCGTAGAACCCGTATGACAAGTTGGTCCAAAAGGTTTTGCTTTGATTAAAACTGTATCGTTGTCGCAATCAACTGCGATAGATTTTACTTCCAAAAAGTTGCCTGATTCTTCACCTTTTGTCCATAATCTATTTTTTGAACGAGAATAAAAGGTCACTTTTCTAATTTCTTGGGTTTTGTTAAAAGCTTCTTCGTTCATGTAACCTAACATCAGAACCTTGTTGTTAAGATAATTTTGAATAATAACGGGAACTAATCCGTCGTTACTTTTATTGAAATCGATGTTCATCGTATCGGAATATTTTGTTCTTTTAAATAACTTTTAAGTGTTGGAATTGGAATTTCACCAAAGTGAAAAATACTTGCAGCCAATCCACCACTTGCATTTGTTTGGGTAAAAACTTCTGTAAAATGCTCCATTTTTCCTGCTCCACCAGAAGCAATTACTGGAAGATTTACAGCATCAGCAACCGCTTTTGTAATATCAATTTTGAAACCAGCTTTTGTTCCATCGCCATCCATAGACGTTAACAGAATCTCGCCAGCGCCTAATTCTTCTACTTTTTTGACCCAATCTAACGTTTCCCATTCGGTTTCAATTTTTCCACCGCTTACGAAAACTTTTTGTGTTCCATTTACATCGCGAGTATCTACTGCAACGACTACACATTGCGATCCAAATCGAGCTGCTAAATCTGCAATTAATTGAGGATTTTTGACAGCCGAAGAATTAACGGAAACTTTATCTGCACCAGCTTTGATGACCGCCGAAGCATCTTCCACAGAATTAATTCCGCCACCAACTGTAAACGGAATATTAATCGCTGAAGCAATTTTTTCAACCATTTCAGCTAAGGTTTTACGTTTTTCTAAAGTCGCTGTGATATCCAAAAAGACTAATTCATCAGCACCTTCTTCTACATATTTTTTTGCTAATTCCACTGGATCTCCCGCATCGCGTAAGCCCACGAAATTAACACCTTTTACCGTTCGTCCATCTTTGATGTCGAGACATGGTATGATTCTTTTCTTCAGCATATTAGTACAATTGTTTTAAGTCTTTCAACTGAATTCTCCCTTCGTAAATCGCTTTTCCAAGAATTGCTCCTTCACAACCTAATTCTTTTATTTTGATTAGATCATCGATTGAAGAAACGCCACCAGAAGCAATTAATTTGACCTCCGAAGTAGCTAAAATTTCTGCATATAATTCGTTTGAAGCTCCTTCTAACATTCCGTCTTTCGCGATGTCTGTACAAATCACATAATCAATACCTTTGGTTTTATATTCTTGAATAAAATCTATCACATCTAATTCTGACGTTTCTAACCAACCATGTGTTGCTATTTTTCGATCTTTAGCATCCGCGCCTAAAATGATTTTATCGCTTCCATACTGTGAAATCCATTCTTGAAATAATGTTGGATTTTGAACCGCAATACTTCCTCCAGTAATTTGGTTTGCGCCACATTCAAAAGCAATTCTAATATCTTGATCTGCCTTAATTCCACCTCCAAAATCAACTTTTAAATTGGTTTTAGAAGCAATTAATTCTAACGTTTTATAATTAATGATTTCTTTTGATTTAGCTCCATCTAAATCTACCAAGTGCAAATATTCGATACCGTAATCCTCGAATTCTTTTGCAACTTCCAACGGATTTTCGTTGTATATTTTTTTTGTATCATAATCGCCTTGTGACAATCGAACGCATTTTCCGTCGATAATATCTATAGCTGGGATGATTCTCATAACTGTTATGTTAGATTTACTATTTTGGAATTACGATTAAGAAACAATCGTAATTCGTAAATTAACCTTCGTAAATTATTTTAATTCTTTCATGACCTCTTGGATTGCACGTTCCAATTGTGGGTCTTTATTTTCTAATCGATCTAAGAACGTATTTTTAATATAAATGTCAGGTTTAACTCCAGTTTTTTCTAAATTTTGTCCGTCCAAAGTATAAGTTCCCCAACTTGGTAAACGATAAAATGAGCCATCAACTAATCCTTTTCCAGAAGTGAAAATGATCCAACGATACGTTTCTTGCCCGATGATTTTTCCTAATTTCAAGGCTTTGAATCCTGCAGCTGTCATTTCTGCATCGCTCAATGAGTATTCGTTAATTAATAAAACAATTGGTTTTCCTGAAGGAGCAAAATTTGGTTGAACAGTTAATTGTCCTTCACGATATTTCCATTTCAAATAAGGTCTTTGCGATAAAAAGTTCAAAACTTTATCATGTACATTTCCACCTGTATTGAAACGTAAATCTAAAATGACACCATCTTTTCTATTCTCTTGCTCTACCATGTCCAATAAAAACACATCCAATTCAGAAGTAGACATATTTTTCATGTACGAATAAGCAATTCTATCGTTGCTTAATTTTTTTACACGCTGACGATTTTCATAAATCCATTCATCATATAAAAGTGATTTCAATTCGTTATTTGAAATTGGATGAATCTTCGTAGAAATTGTTTTTCCTTTTCGGTCAAATTCAAGAGTTAATTCTTCTAATTTTTTAGGCGTTGTAAAATAAGTTTCACGATTTTGGTTTGGATCGATTTTTTGTCCATTCACACTTACTAAAATATCACCTTCTTGAACATCAACATTTTTAAGGAAAGCAGGAGATTTTCGTAAGATTTTTTCAACTGCAAAAGGTTGATCTTTTTTGAAAATAATTCCTGTTTCGTTGGTGAAATAATTCAATCTTCTACTTTCTTCTTTTCCGAAAGATGAAAAACCTAAATGCGAAGAATTTAATTCACCTAGCATATCATTTAGCAAAATTCTTAAATCATTTCGATTGTTTACATAAGGTAAAAACGTTGCGTATTGTTCTTTTTTTGCTTTCCAATCAATTCCGTGAAAATTCTCATCATAGAAATTTTCTTCTACTCCAGCCCAAGCTTCTTCGTACATTTGATTGAATTCTGAAGCCAAGTTTTTATTGAAATTATATTTAATACTAACTTTTTCAGGATTTGTAGAATTAATACCAAATTTGTAAACAGAATTATCGATTAAAGCGTAAAGATTTTTCTCATTTTTCAAGATAAAATCAGCGCCTTTGTTGAATATTTTGTCTGTTTTATCTTCTTCAAAATCAGCGGTCGTTTTTCTGTATAACTGAAATTTACCATTTTCTTGGTTAGTATTATAGAATAAAAATTGCTTTTTATCATCCGCAAAAACAAAAGGATTTGTCTGATATCCAAAACGGTCTGTTACCAATTCAATTCTTTCTAAGAATCCTTCTGGATTAATAGTTAATGCTTTAAAATCGTTCTTTTCTTCTTTTTTCTCTTTCTTCTCAACCTTTTTTTCTTCTACAAATAAATTATCAAATTTTTCTGATTTATAAGCTTGATCAAACCAATCTAAAGAAGCACGATAAATACTCGATTCTTGCATTCCCAAAGGATAGGAAGGATTTTTTCTGTCGCTTGAAAAATAAATGTATTTTCCGTCTGGTGACCAAGTAGGGTCAGCTTCTGAAACACCAGTATTTGTTAAATTAACCGTTGTATTTTTCTTGATGTTGTGAATAAAAATATCTAACTCGAAATTACGTTTTGCAGAGAATAACACATATTCATCATTTGGAGAAAAAGATGGTTTCGAATTTTGGAAAGCCCAAATTTCATCTTTAACAATTGTTGATGATTTAAGTGATTTCAAATCTAATAATCTTACTTCATCGCGTCCGCTTAAATAAACAGCTTGTGATAAATCGTTGTTGAATGTAATGTCTCGATTATTTCTTAAATCAGAAGTTAATTGTTCAACTTTTCCTTTTCCGTCAGCCGAAATTTTAAACCAATTTTGGTAACCTTTATACGTTTGGTTGAAGATTAAATTTTTGTTGTCTTTTAACCATTTTACTTCTAAAACACGCTCTTTTCCATCAGAAATTTGATTGACAAACTTTCCTTCATTATCCGAAACAAAAATAATTCCTCTGCTTACAAAGGCCATTTTCTTTCCATCAGGAGAAATGTCAAAATAATCGATGTTATTATCAACTTCAAAATTTTGCTCTTTTTCTAAAGATTTATTCGAATTAACATTAATTGTAAGAGGTTTCGACGTTTTAGTTTTTACATCGTAAACAAATAATTGATAATCTTTTTCGAAAACAACTTTTGAACCATCAGCTGAAACAAAAGGTTTTTTAATCGAAGTTTCAAATTTTGTTAACGCTTCTTTTTTACCATTTGCTAATTGATATAAGTTGTATTCGCCATTATTTTCGTCCGAAATAAAATAAATAATTCCGTTTTTATCAACCGTAGGATTAAAATCTTTTCCGTTATAATCGGTATATTGTTTATAACTTTTTGTGGTTGGATTATATCCTAATAAATCTGGATTATTTTCGCCTTTGTATCTTTTTCGTGTAACTTGACTTGCACTTTCAGACGAGTTAGTGAAAATATATTCGCCTTGAGGAGTTTCTACTAAACCATTTGTTGTATTAAAATAATTTGTAAAAAGCGCTTCTGGTGTTTTTCCATCTAAATCAATTTTAAAACTTCCAAATCCATTATTTTGATTTGATGTAAAATAGATCGATTTACTGTCCCAACTCCAACTCTCGACTTCATCTTTGGCTTGATGAAAAGTCAATTGCTTAATTTGTCCACCATTTATAGGCATTATATAAATATCGTAATTTCCATATTGATTAGAGCTGAATGCCAGCCATTTTCCGTCTGGTGAAACACGAGGATTGATTTCTTCTCCTTCTAAAGCTGTTATTCTTGCAGCATTCCCGCCATTTATATCGGTTGACCAGATGTCGCCATCGTAACTAAAATAAACCGTTTTAGCATCAGGACTTAAAGAAGGAGTAGAAGTGAAGTACACTTTTTCTTGAGCAGAAACCTGCGAAATTGCAAAAGCACTAAGTATAGTAAAAACTATTTTTTTCATGTGTGTGAATTTATAATTACTATAAACTTAGAAAGTTTTTTAGTATTTGTTCTCCTATTCTTGCAGATTTCTCTGGGTGAAATTGAGTTGCGTAAAAATTATCTTTATGTAAAGCTGCTGAATATTCTAAAATATAGTCTGTTTTCGCGATCGTATATTCTGAATTTTCGCAATAAAAACTATGTACATAATAAAAGTCGGAGTTCTCTTCTACTTCGTTAAACAAAGGTGTTTTTAAGTCATAAATCGTATTCCAGCCCATGTGAGGAACGATTTCGGTTGATGGAAATAACTTGACTTGAATAGGGAAAATTCCTAAACAATCGGTATTTCCTTCTTCCGAATAAGCGCACATTAATTGTTGTCCCAAGCAAATGCCTAAGGTTGGTTGTTTTAAGTTTTTAATGACTTTATCTAATCCTTTTACTTTTAAATAAGTCATTGCGGAACTTGCTTCTCCAACTCCTGGAAAAATTACTTTGTCAGCATTTTGCAAAGTTTCAAAATCGTCTGTAATTATAGCTTCGAACCCCAAACGAGTTACTGCATTATATACCGATTTTACATTTCCTGCATTGTATTTTACTATTGCTACCATATTCTTTGATTTACGACTTTTGATTTACGATTGATATTAATCTTAAATCTTCATTCGTCAATTATAAAAGTCCTTTTGTTGAGGGTAAAATCATTTTTTCAGGATCGCGTTTTACAGCTACTTTAATGGTTTTTGCAAACGCTTTGAAAATAGCTTCGATTTTGTGGTGCTCGTTTGTTCCTTCCGCTTTGATATTTAAGTTTGCTTTTGCTCCGTCTGTAAATGATTTGAAAAAGTGATAAAACATCTCAGTTGGCATTTGACCAATCATTTCGCGTTTAAAATCAGCTTCCCAAACTAACCAGTTTCTTCCGCCAAAATCAATTGCTGCTTGTGCTAAGCAATCGTCCATCGGTAAAGTAAATCCGTAACGTTCGATACCTAATTTATTTCCTAATGCTTGCGCAAAAACTTCACCTAAAGCAATTGCTGTATCTTCAATCGTGTGGTGTTCGTCCACTTCTAGATCTCCATCCACTTTTATCACTAAATCCATTTGTCCATGACGAGCGATTTGATCTAACATATGATCGAAAAAGTGAATTCCTGTCGAAATATCCGATTTTCCTGTTCCGTCAAGATTTAAATCAATTTTAATCTTTGTTTCATTCGTATTACGAACAATTGAAGCAGTGCGATTTTGAAGTTTTAAGAACTCGTAAATCTCTTTCCATGAAGTTGTTTTTAAAGCAATCGCATCATTTAATCCTTTGTTATCATTGATTTCGTCTGCGCCTAAAGCTTCATCATTCGCGATAAAAATTCCTTTTCCACCAAGATTTTGAGCTAATTTAACATCCGTTATTCGATCACCGATTACAAACGAATTTGTTAAATCATATTCAGGGTTATTGATATACTCTGTTAATAAAGCCGTTCCAGGTTTACGCGTTGGCGCATTTTCATGAGCAAAAGTTTTATCAATGTAAATATCCTCGAATTTCACGCCTTCATTTTCGAATGCTTTCACTACGAAATTTTGTATTGGCCAAAATAATTCCTCAGGATTAGAAGGCGTTCCTAAACCATCTTGGTTGGTCACCATAACTAATTCGTAGTCCAATTCTTTTGCAATTTTACCTAAATAAGTAAAGGCTTCTGGATAGAATTCTAATTTGGAAAAGCTGTCAACTTGGTAGTCAGCTGGCTCTAAAATCATTGTTCCATCACGATCTATGAATAGTATTTTTTTCATTTTAGTTGTTTTTGATGTCATTCCGATGTTAGGAGGAATCTCAGAGATTTCTCATTTCACTGTCGTTTCATTCGAAATGACAAATTATATTATTTTAAGTGTTTGTATTAATTTCTGATTTTCAACTTCCGTTCCAACTGTAATACGTAAACAATTTTCGCATAAATCGTCGTTGTTTCTGTTACGAATTACAATTCCTTTTTCGACCAATTGATTGTAACGTTCGTTTGCATTATCAACTTTAATCAAAATGAAATTCGAATCGCTTGGATAGATTTTTTCTACAAATGAGATATCAGTTAAAGCATTTTCTAGAACTTCTTTTTGTTGAATAATCGTATTTGTAATAGCTATCACTTTATCGTAATCGCTTAAAATTTCAATCGCTTTTAATTGTGTTAATTGATTGATGTTATAAGGTGGTTTTATTTTATTTAAAACATCCACAATTTCTTGTGAAGCATACAAAATTCCTAAACGAATTCCTGCTAAACCAACCGCTTTCGACAAAGTTTGGGTAACAATTACGTTTGGATAATTTTTGATTTCTTCTATCCAAGACTGTTCTGTGGCGAAATCGATATAAGCTTCGTCGATAATTATTAAGCCATTGAAACGATTCACAATTTCTAAAATAGTTTCTCTTTTGATGATTTCTCCTGTTGGATTATTAGGAGAGCATAAAAAAATCATTTTTGTATTTTCATCTACTTTTGAGAAAATATCTTCGATGTTTGGTTGAAAATCTTCTTTGTTTAATAACGATTTTCGGTATTCAATAGCATTTAAATTCGCTAAAACACCATACATTCCATAGGAAGGTGAAATCGCAATAACATTATCTTGATTCGGTTCGCAAAATGCTCGGAAAATTAAATCTAACACTTCGTCACTTCCATTTCCTAATAGAATCTGATTTGCAGGAAAGTTTTTGATTTCACTTAAAATCGATTTTACATTACGTTGTAAAGGATCAGGATAACGATTCAATCCATTATTGAAAGGATTTTCGTTCGCATCCAAGAAAACGAAATCGTTATTTATTTCTTGAAATTCGTCACGAGCTGATGAATAAGCTTTCAGCGTTTTTACGTTAGGACGAATGATGTTATTTATGTTGAATGAATTCATGTACGATTTTTGATTTACGATTTTAGATCATTTAGTCTTAAGGTTACTGCATTTTTGTGCGCAAATAACTCTTCGGCTTCAGCCATTAATTCGATTGCTGGACCAATGTTTTGAATTCCTTCTGCTGATAATTTCTGAAACGTGATTTTCTTGATAAAACTATCAAACGAAACTCCTGAATAATTTTTTGCATAACCATTAGTTGGCAAAGTGTGATTGGTTCCTGAAGCATAATCACCAGCCGATTCACACGAATAATTTCCTAAGAAAACTGAACCTACATTAATAATTTTATCGATGTAATTGTCAGCCGTTTCGCAAGCAAAAATTAGATGTTCTGGCGCGTAAATATTCGAGAAATTTACACATTCTTCGATAGAATTTAGAACAATTCCTCTTGAATTTTCTAGAGCTTTAGTTGCTAATTCTTTTCTTGGAAGAACTTCTAATTGAGCATTAATTTCAACAATTGTTTCGTTTAATGTTTGCTCATTCGTTGTTAATAAAATCACTTGCGAATCGATTCCGTGTTCTGCTTGTGACAATAAATCGGCTGCGACATATTTAGGAACTGAAGTTTCATCAGCAATCACCAAAACTTCACTTGGTCCAGCTGGCATATCAATAGCTACACCAAAGTTTTGAGCCACTTGTTTCGCAGCTGTTACATATTGATTTCCCGGTCCAAAAATTCTATCTACTTTTTGGATTGTTTCTGTTCCAAAAGTTAAAGCTCCAATCGCTTGGATTCCGCCAACTTTATATATTTTTTCAATTCCGATTAAGTTTGCAGTATACAAAATTGCTGGGTGAATTTTTCCTTCTTTGTTAGGAGGTGTACATAAAATAATATTTTGGCAACCAGCTAATTTAGCAGGAATTCCTAACATTAATGTCGTAGAAAATAACGGAGCTGTTCCGCCAGGAATATAAATTCCAATATTTTCTATACCGCGAGATTCTCTCCAACAATTTACACCTCTTGTTGTTTCAATAACTTTTATTTCTTCGGGTTGTTCAGCGTGAAACTTCTCAATATTAGAAGCTGCTAATTGAATTGCTTGTTTTAAATCTTCAGAAATTAAAGTTTTTGCTTCTTCAATTTCTTGAGTAGAAACTTCTAAAGAAGTTAACTTAACTTGATCAAATTTTTCTGTAAAATCAATTAATGCTTGATCTTTTTCTTTTTGAATTTTTCCAAAAATATCTAAAACTATTTCTTGTAAATCTTGTGCTTCTTTCGTTGGTCGAGCTGTTAACTTAGACCAGTCTGAAAGTTGAGGTTTGATATATGTTTGCATGTTGTTACGAATTACGATTTTAGAATTACGAATTACGATTGAATCGTAAATTGTAAATCGTCAATCAAAAATTATAAAATCATTTTTTCAATTTCTAATACTAAAATTCCTTCTGCACCCAAAGCTTTCAATTGCTCGATGATGTCCCAAAAAGTATCTTCCTTAATGACAGTGTGGATTGATGACCAACCTTTCTCGGCCAATGATAAAACTGTTGGAGATTTCATTCCGGGTAACAAAGCAATGATTTCTTCTAACTTTTCGTTTGGGGCGTTTAATAAAATATATTTGTTTTCAGAAGATTGTTTTACTGCTTCGATTCTAAATAAAAGACGATCTAAAATAGCTTGTTTTTCAGCATCGAGATTTTGATTAGAAATTAAAACAGCTTGCGATTCAACCACCGTTTCCACTTGTTTTAAACCGTTTGTTAATAGAGTAGAACCTGTAGAAACGATATCAAAAATAGCATTTGCCAAACCGATACTTGGAGCAATTTCTACGCTTCCTCCGATTTCTTCAATCTTGACATTAATTCCTTTTTCTTGGAAGAATTTCACTAAAATACGTGGATAAGAAGTTGCAATTTTTTTATCTTGAAAATAACTTAAATCTGTATAAATTTCATCTTTCGGGATCGCTAAACAAAGTTTGCAGCCAGCGAATCCTAATTGACGGATTTGAGTGACATTTTTATTTTTTTCCCAAACTTCATTTTCACCTAAAATACCAATATCAGCAACCCCTTGTTCTACATATTGCGGAATATCGTCATCACGTAAGAATAAAACTTCGATAGGGAAATTAGGAGATTCGGTTCTTAATTTTCGATTACTTGTAGAGATTTTAATTCCGCAATCTTTCAATAATTCGAGTGATTTTTCACTTAATCGACCGCTTTTCTGAATGGCTATTTTTAATTTACTCATTTTTAATATTTTATATTTTAAAGTTTGAGTAAATCGATGATTAAATCTTGAAGTAACAAAAAATCCCGTTCGATTTACTCAAACGGGATTTAGATATTGTGATAAAATCATTACATACCACTATCTGCTCGCTTGAGTGCAAGTATGATGGTGATGATGATGTAATTGATTTGGGTACATTTTACTTTTTTGCTGAAACAAATGTAGAAAGGAAATTTTAATTGACAATAGATTTTCTGAAAATTAGTAAATAAACTTGTTATTAATTATGAAAACCTTATTTTTTTCTATTTTTATCCAAAAGAACTCAAATATTTATTAAGTTTTATTGATTTGATTAATTCTCAATATTTTATAGAAAGTTCGGTTACATCCAAAACTTTCTTTTATTTTTGCAGTAATATATGTTAGAAAAACAAGAAGCACAATACGAAAAAGTAGTTTTAGTTGGATTGATTACACGTGAACAATCCGAAGAAAAACTGACGGAATATATGGATGAATTGGAGTTCTTAGCTTATACAGCTGGAGCGACAGTTGGAGAACGTTTTACACAAAGAATGGACAAACCTGATTCTAAATTCTTTGTAGGAAGCGGGAAATTGGATGAAATCACAGCTTTTGTCGAAGAATATGATATTGATACAGTTATTTTTGATGATGAATTAACGCCTTCTCAGTTGAAGAATATTGAGAAAGTTGTCAACAAAAAAATCATCGACCGTACACAATTGATTTTAGATATTTTTGCTCAACGTGCGCAAACTTCTTATGCGCGTACGCAAGTAGAATTGGCACAATACCAATATTTATTACCGCGATTAACACGAATGTGGACGCACTTAGAGCGTCAGCGTGGTGGAATTGGTATGCGTGGTCCTGGTGAAACGGAAATTGAAACGGATAGACGTATTATTCGTGATCGAATTACGTTATTGAAAGAGAAATTGAAAGGAATCGATAAGCAAATGGCTACTCAACGTAAAAATCGTGGAGCATTGGTACGCGTTGCGTTGGTTGGGTATACAAATGTTGGGAAATCAACGTTGATGAATGTTTTATCGAAGTCCGAAGTTTTTGCCGAAAATAAATTATTTGCAACATTAGATACAACGGTTCGAAAAGTGGTAATTGGTAATTTACCTTTCTTATTAACGGATACGGTTGGGTTTATTCGCAAGTTGCCAACACAATTGGTAGAATCGTTCAAATCTACATTAGATGAGGTTCGTGAAGCGGATTTGTTGGTGCATGTTGTGGATATTTCGCATGCGAGTTTTGAGGATCATGTGAATTCTGTGAATCAAATTTTAGCTGAAATAGAGTCGAAAGAAAAACCAACGATTATGGTTTTCAATAAAATTGATAATTTTTCTTATATTAAACAAGATGAAGATGATTTGTCTGAAAAGAAATTTGAAAATTATTCGTTAGAAGATTGGAAACGTACGTGGATGGCGAAAACAGATTATCCGACATTGTTTATTTCGGCAACGGAAAAAGATAATTTAGAAGATTTGCGAAAAACGGTTTATGAAGAAGTGAAAGAAATTCACATGAAACGTTTTCCTTATAATAATTTCCTTTTTCAATATTACGAAGAGGAAGAAAATGATTCGGAAGAGTAGAGTAATAGTTTTAATTTTTAGATTTTTTAAGATTAAAAATTATAATTAATATAACCATAAATAATAATCCAATTTGAATATAAAGACCCATTGAATTTTTACGAAAATTATTATACAACTTTATAAGACCATTGATTATTATAATCAGGAAGAATAATAATATTAGAGGCTTGTGTTTGAAATTCATAAATGTAAGTTTGTATTAAAGTTAGGGAATTTATATTTAATATTTTAAAATAAATAAGAGTTCAGTTTTTGGACTCTTTTTTTGTTAACATCAACATCTAATTGATAAAATATGATAGAGCAATTAAAATCAACTTTACAAGATTTAGCGGACGATGATAAAGCGAAGATTATGATGCGTTTTTTCAAAACTGGAAAAGGAGAATATGGCGAAGGAGATATTTTTCTCGGGATTTCTGTTCCGAATCAGCGTTTGATTGCGAAATAATTTTATCAACAAGTTTCGTTAAATGACATCGAAAATCTATTGAATTTTAATATTCACGAATACAGATTAACTGCTTTGTTGATGTTGGTTTCGAAGTACGAAAAATCAAAAGATGAAAAAGTGAGAAAAGATATCATCGATTTTTATCTTGCTCAAACTTCTCAAATCAACAATTGGATTTGGTTGACATAAGTTGTTATAAAATTTTGGGCCATTATTGTTTTCATCAAAAGCGAGAAGAATTACTTTTTGAATTGGCGGATTCAGAAGATTTGTGGGAAAAACGAATCGCAATTGTATCAACGATATATTTTATCAAACAAAAATCATTTTCAATTGTTCCAGAAATTATGTTGAAAAATCTTCATCATTCGCACGATTTAATGCACAAAGCAAATGGTTGCATGTTGCGTGAAATGGGAAAAATGGACGAAGAAAAGTTGATTGAGTTTTTGGACGAATATACGTTGCAAATGCCAAGAACAACGTTGAGATATGCGCTCGAAAAAATTGATCCAATTCTCAAAGATTATTATATGAAATTGAAATAATTTGCATAAAAAAAGTCGCTCTGTGAGCGACTTTTGATTTTATATCAAGAATAAATTCTTACAAAATAACATGACCTAATTTTGTCAATTTTTGATGATCTAAAACTTTGATTTTTCGTCCTTCAACTTCGATTAATTCATCAGTTTTGAATTCAGAAATCAAACGAATTGCAGATTCTGTTGCTGTTCCAATCAAATTAGCCATTTCTTCGCGTGTCAACGAAATGTTGATAAATCCGTCTTTGTCTGTTCCTAATTTTCCTTCTAATAAAATTAAAACTTCAGCCAAACGTTCGCGAACTGTTTTTTGTGCTAAATAAGTGATTGTTCTGGCGTATTCTCCCAAATCTTTTGCAATTCTTTGTAAAATATTGAAAGCTAATTTTGGATTAACTTCTAATAATTTTAAGAAGAATTTTTCTGGAATATAATATATTTCAACTGGCGTCATTGCAGTTGCAGATGCACCAAAAACTTCTTGACTTAAAATTGAGCGATAACCGATAATGTCACCTTCGTTGATAAAACGTAGAATTTGCTCTTTTCCATTAAAGCCAATTTTGAACAACTTAGCAGTTCCTTTCATTACGCAATATATACCTTTTGGTGTGTGACCTTCCTGTATAATTTCGTCTCCTTTTTTTAGGTTGATGATTTTCTTTTCTTGCTCAAACTCCAATAATTCTTCCTTACTAAAAACCCCGAAAGACTCTGGGTTATCAAACATCGCTTTAATCGATACTACATTCTCATTAAACTCTGACATATCTTGTTGTTATGACTTAATTCATACAAAGTTAACGTTAATTCTGATAAAAGGAAAGTAATTTTGTAAAATAGTATGGAAGAGAATTGTTTTCACTGTGGTCAACGAATTGAAGAAGAGGTTATTCAGTTCGATGAAAAGGATTTTTGTTGTCAGGGTTGTAAAACGGTTTACGAGATTTTAAACGTAAATAATCTAAAAGATTATTACGACCTTAATCGTAATGCAGGTTTGCGTCCTGATGAAAAAAGTAATCATCAATTTGATTTCTTAAACACAAAAGAAATCTTTGATAAAGTTGTCGATTTTTCAGATGACGGCGTTACAGTTGTGTCCTTTTATGTACCTGTAATGCACTGTACTTCGTGTGTTTGGTTGTTAGAAAGTTTGGATACGATTAACCCAAATATTATATCTTCTAATGTCAATTTTACACAAAAAACTGTTCAGATTACGTATCGTGATGCGGATTTGAAATTAGGTGATTTGGCAAGATTTATTACAAATTTAGGCTACAAACCTTCGATTAATCTAAAAACATTAGACAAAAAGAAAAAAAGCAAAGTCGATCGTTCTTTGGTGAGCAAATTGGTAATAGCAGGATTCTGTTTTGGGAATATTATGCTTTTATCTTTTCCAGAATATGTCGAAGTTTTTGGTAATGTAAAAGAACAATGGTTAGATCAAAACAAAGGATATTTCCGTTGGACAATGTTCGCGTTATCGTTGCCTGTTTTCTTTTATTCATCTACCGATTATTTTGTTTCGGCTTGGCAAGGTCTGAAAAATAAATATATCAATATCGATGTGCCAATTGCGTTAGGAATTATTGTGATTATGTTTAAATCGACTTATGATATCATTTTTGATATTTCGCCAGGTTACTTTGATACATTAGCGATGCTTTTATTTTTGATGTTGACAGGTAAATGGTTTCAGCAACAAACAATGCAAGCGTTGGCATTTGATCGAGATTACAAATCGTTTTATCCAATTGCAGTTGCGAAATTAGAAAATGGTTATGAACAACCAATTTTGTTGGCTGATTTGAAAAAAGGTGATCGAATTTTAATTAGAAATGAAGAAATTATTCCAGCCGATGCCATTTTGATGAAAGGTGAAGCGATGATTGATAACTCGTTTGTAACGGGAGAATCTCGCTTGATTCAGAAAAAAGCTGGAGATAAAATATTTGCGGGTGGAAAACAATCTGGTCATGCAATTGAGCTGGAAATTATTTCGGATGTTAATCAAAGTTATTTAACCCAATTATGGAACAATGATGCTTTCCAGAAAGAAGAATCTGAGTTGAATGCTTTGACGAATAAAATCAGTCATTATTTCACATTAATCATCCTTATTATTACAGCAATTTCTGCTGTTTATTGGTATTTCCACGATTCTTCAAAAATATTAGAAGTTGTTACATCAATCTTAATTATCGCTTGTCCTTGTGCGTTAGGTTTATCGTCTCCGTTTATTTTGGGACACATGATGCGTATTTTCGGGAATAAGAAATTCTATGTAAAAAATACATCAACAGTCGAAAGAATGGAGAAAATTACAGATGTAGTTTTTGATAAAACGGGTACAATTACGGAAAGTGATGAAGCGCAAGTGCAATACGAGGGGAAAGAACTTTCTGAGTATCAAAAGCAATTGGTGAAAGCACTGATTAGAAACTCTAATCACCCTTTAAGCCGTACATTATATAAGAAGTTGACGGTTGATGATCATTTGCCAATTTCTAATTACGAAGAAATTGTAGGAAAAGGTCAGCAAGCTGATGTAGATGGACATCAAGTAAAAGTTGGTTCGAGAAGTTTTACGAATGCTATTTTTAATGAAAATAGATTAAATCAATCTCAAGTTTTTATAGCGATTGATGGAGAAGTTTTTGGTAAATTTGTGTATACCAATCGATATCGAAAAGGTTTAGATCGTTTATTGAAAGAGTTGGGTACATATCAGTTACACGTTTTGTCTGGGGATAATGATTCTGAAAAAGAATATTTAGAAACTATTTTTCCAGCCAATGCAAAATTGATTTTTAATCAATCGCCAACTGATAAGTTAGAATATATCAAACAATTGGAACAAGAAGGGAAGAAGGTGATGATGCTTGGAGATGGATTGAATGACGCTGGAGCTTTGAAACAAAGTACAGTAGGGATTTCTATTTCTGAGGATATTAACAGTTTTTCGCCTTCGTGTGATGGAATTTTGGATGCAAAAAGTTTTTCGGCAATTCCAAATTTCTTGAAGTTATCGAAGACCACGATGAAATTTGTAAAAATTGCTTTTTTCATCAGTTTCTTGTATAATATTGTTGGACTTAGTTTTGCTGTTTCTGGTTATTTACAGCCAGTTGTAGCGGCTATATTGATGCCAATAAGTTCTATTTCAGTGTTAATTTTTGCAACGGCAAGTACCCGAATTGCAGATAAATTAACAAAATGGAATTTAGATTGATTTTAAATTAGAGTTATACATACTGCTCTGACCAAAATCATTGTGATAAGAACTTAGGGCTTTGTAATTTTGTGGAGCTATGGGGATATTATTATTAATGATATTAGTTAGTGTCTCTTTGGGGGCAATTTTCCTTCTTTTATTCTTTTTAGGGTATAAGAAAGGACAATTTGATGAGGATGAATCCCCAGCAGTGAGAATGTTAAAAGATGATAAAAAAACACAAGATAAAATCGACTCATAATGCAAATGCAGACTTTTAGTTACGACAATAAGATCGTAAAGTATTTCCTTTATGCCACATTGTTTTGGGCAGTTATGGCATTTTTCTTTGGAGTATTGGTTGCAACTTTGTTGTTTTTTCCAACGTTACCAGAATACATCTTCGGATCGGATGATGGTACAATCGGAGGGAACATCCAAGGCTTAATCAATTCGCAAGGAAAACTTGGTTTTGGTAGATTAAGAATGATTCACACAACATTTGCGGTATTCGCCTTTGTTGGAAACTCGTTCTTTACTGGAGCTTATTATTCAATGCAAAGGTTGTTGAAAACCAGAATGTACAGCGATGTTTTAAGCTGGATCGTTTTCTGGGGATGGCAATTATTTATTGTATTATCATTTGTAACATTTATCTTAGGATACAACACTTCTAAAGAGTATGCTGAGCATGAATGGCCAATTGATATTTTAATCGCGTTAGTTTGGGTATTGTTTGGAGCACAAATGTTCTTAACGATTGCTAAGCGTCGTGTACGTCACTTGTACGTTGCAATTTGGTTCTATATCGGAACTTGGGCAGCAATTACAATGTTACACGTGTTTAACAATTTAGAAATCCCTGTAACATTTAGCTTAACGGCTCCGAAATCATATTCATTGTATTCTGGAGTTCAAGATGCGTTAGTACAATGGTGGTACGGACACAATGCGGTAGCATTCTTCTTAACTACACCTATCTTAGGATTAATGTATTACTTTGTACCAAAAGCAGCTAATAGACCTGTATTCTCATACAAATTATCTATTATCCACTTTTGGTCATTAATCTTTATTTATATTTGGGCTGGTCCTCACCACTTGCTTTATACAGCATTACCAGGTTGGGCACAAGCTTTAGGAACAGGTTTCTCTATCATGTTAATCGCTCCATCTTGGGGAGGTATGTTAAATGGTTTATTAACATTACGTGGTGCATGGGATAAAGTACGAGAAAATCCTATTTTGAAATTCTTCGTAGTTGCCTTAACTTGTTATGGTATGGCTACTTTCGAAGGTCCAATGTTAGCAACAAAAACATTAAATAAAATTGGTCACTTTACAGACTGGGTTCCTGCTCACGTACACGTAGGTACTTTAGGATGGAATGGATTTATCGCTTTTGGTATGATCTATTACTTAGCTCCAAAATTATTCAACACAAAATTAGCATCTGTTAAGATGGCTAATGCTCACTTCTGGATTGGTACTTTCGGTGTCTTATTCTGGGTAATTCCTATGTATGTTGCAGGATGGACACAAGGTTTAATGTGGAAACAATTCGCAGCAGACGGAACATTAGAATATGGTAACTTCTTACAAACAGTTACAATTCTTAAACAATGGTTATATCCATTACGTGCATTCGGTGGAACATTATACTTAATAGGAGCAATCTTAATGATTATCAATGTTTGGAGAACTGTAAAATCTGGACACTTTGTTGCAAATGAAGAAGCAGAGGCACCAGCATTAGCACCAAAAGCTTCTACACGTGCACAAGGAGAAGGTGTTCACTCTTGGATTGAGAGAACTCCATTGGTAATGACAATTGGAGCAGTATTAACTTTAGCAGTTGGTGGTTTAGTAGAGATTGTTCCTACAATCGTAGTAAAATCAAACGTACCTACAATCGCAAGTATCAAACCTTATACTCCGTTAGAATTAGAAGGACGTGATTTATATATTCGTGAAGGATGTAATGCTTGTCATACGCAAATGGTTCGTCCATTCCGTGACGAAGTAAAACGTTATGGTGAATACTCTAAAGCAGGAGAATTTGTTTACGATCACCCATTCTTATGGGGGTCTAAAAGAACTGGTCCAGACTTACACCGCGAAGGAGGTAAAAACCCAGATGCTTGGCATTACAAACACATGTGGAATCCACGTTCTACATCAGATGGTTCTATCATGCCTCGTTACCCTTGGTTAATTGATAATAAATTAGACCGTGAGTTGACGCGTGATAAAATGAAATCAATGGTTGCATTAGGTGTTCCTTATCAACAAGAAGATTTTGACAGTATGCAAGTTTCTATGAACAAACAAGCTTTAGCAATTGAGCAAACTATCTTTAAAGATGCATCTGACTTGAAAGAGTTATATGCGAAAAAAGAAGCAGAAGCTAAACAACAAGGTAAAGAGTTTGTTCCGTTAAGAGATCGTGAGATTACAGCGTTAATCGCATATTTACAACGTTTAGGAACAGATATAAAAGCTGAACAAGTAGAGACAGCAAGTAACTAATGTTAAAATATTATAAAGAATTCCTTTCTCAGTATGAGTATGCATCTTTGTTGCAGACATTAATCCTAATAGGATTTATAGCAGTCTTTGTGACGATTTTTGTTAAGGTTATGAAAAAACCAAAAGAGTATTACAAAGACAACGAGTCAGCAGCTTTAGATTTAGAACCAGAAGAGAACGAAAAAAATAATACAAAATGAGACAACGTACCCCGGCTTATATATTTATCCCATTAACGCTATTAGCAGTAATCTTAGCGTTTACAATGGTGACGCCAGTAGATGTGGTGCCAGAACCAGGTTTTCAAGGAATGATTCACAATTT
Organism: Empedobacter sp. UBA7252; assembly: GCF_002472765.1. NCBI lineage: Bacteria > Pseudomonadati > Bacteroidota > Flavobacteriia > Flavobacteriales > Weeksellaceae > Empedobacter > Empedobacter sp. UBA7252. The sequence goes on along the minus strand of NZ_DKSQ01000046.1, from coordinate 42,702 downwards.
ATTGGTGCACTTGAAACATGTGTTTGCGCAAGGAATTTTCTGGGCAGTATTAGCAGTTGCAATCGTGATGCTTTTAATCATCAATGCTTTAAACAAAGTTGTTGAAGCAGAGAAATTTAAAAGATTATCTGAAGAAGAACAAGCTAAATATTTAGAAGATGGTAAAATAGGTTACTTCAAAAGATTGTTCAGTAGTGCTGGTAAAAAACAATCAGACGAAGAAGAAGAATCTATTATCTTAGATCACGGTTTTGACGGAATCAAAGAGTTAGACAATGCTTTACCACAATGGTGGTTATCATTATTCTACTTTGGTGTAGTATTTATGGTAGTTTACGTAATGGCATATAGCTTCACAGACTTTGCTCACATGGACAAAGAATACGAAGAAGAAATGGTTTACAAAGATGCGCAAGATAGTATTTGGGCAGTTGCAAATGATATTGATATCACAGGAGCTGTAAACAAATCTAACGATCCTGCAATCGTAGAACAAGGTAAAAAAATCTTTGAGCAAAATTGTACACAATGTCACATGGAAGGTGGTAAAGGAGGTATTGGACCAAACTTAACGGATGATTACTGGGTGAATCATGTAGAAGATAGTTTATTCAAAAATATTTATCACATTGTTTACAATGGATCTCCTCACAATCCTCAAATGCGTGCATTTGGACAACGTAAAGAGTTATCTGGATTAGCAATTGAGAAAGTAGCTTCTTACGTATATTACATCAACCAAAAAGAACCTACGAAAACAGTTGCAGAAGGTGCAGCTGCTCCTCAAGGTGACTTAATGGAAGCATGGAAACAAAAGTAATTGATTGAATAATTACAACAAATATCATATTGAAAGAGAGCTTATTTATAAGCTCTCTTTTCTTTTTTAGTCGTAAATTTGTATATATTTAAAATTCACTATAATGAGTGTTCAAAATTCTGACCCAAAAGATGAATTTAATTTAGACGATTATTTGGATGAAAACAGCCAAATGAACGAAGATGTTCGTAGTTCCATTGGAACCATGGAGCGAACCGGAGAACGTAAATGGGTTTATCCTAAAAAACCAAAAGGTAAGTTTACAAACTATAGGACGTATGTAAGTTATGTATTGTTAGCAATATTAATCTTAGCGCCTTTCTTTAAATTACCTAATGGAAATCCATTGTTCAAATTTGATGTTTTGCACAGCCAATTCATTTTATTTGGTTTTCCATTTTTTACATCAGACTTCTTCCTTTTAGCTTTAGGAATGATCACGACAATTATTTTCATCGTATTATTTACCATGGCTTATGGTCGTTTGTTCTGCGGATGGGTATGTCCGCAAACAATTTTCTTGGAAATGGTTTTTCGAAAAATAGAATACGCCATAGAAGGAGATAGAGCAAAACAAATTAGATTAGATAAACAAGATTGGGACGAAGAAAAAATTCGTAAAAAATTATTGAAATGGACCATCTTCGCTATCATTTCATTTATTATTGCTAATGTTTTCTTAGCGTATATTATTGGAGCTGATGCTTTATACGCAGTTATAAAAGAAGGACCAGCCGAAAATGTAGGAACATTGGTTGGATTAGTTTTCTTCTCAGCAATGTTTTATTTCGTATTCGCATGGTTCCGCGAACAAGCGTGTACATTGGTTTGTCCTTACGGACGTTTCCAAGGTGTATTAATTGATTCGCATACAATCAATGTAACATACGATTTTAAACGTGGTGAAGGAACAGCTGGTCGAGCAAAATTCAAAAAGAACGAAGATCGTAAAGCAAAAGGAAAAGGGGATTGTATTGACTGTGGTCAATGTGTTGTTGTTTGTCCTACTGGAATTGATATTCGTAACGGAATCCAATTAGAATGTGTTAACTGTACAGCTTGTATTGATGCATGCGACGAAGTAATGGAAAAAGTCGGTTTACCAACAGGATTGATTCGTTATGCTTCGGAAGATGATATCAAACGTGGCGAAAAATTCAAATTCACAAAACGATTAGCTGCTTATACATTTGCTTTATTATTATTAATTGGAGCAATGACAGCTTTCTTGTTCTCTCGGTCTGATGTAGAATCTAAATACCTTAAAGTTCCTGGAACAGATTACAAGGTAGAAGGTAAATATTACGTTAATCAATTCGAGTATACATTGTACAATAAAACAAATGCAGACCAAATTGTAACAGTTCAATTGCTATCACACAAAAACTCAAAAGTAGAAATGTACGAAGGCGAGAATAAATTGAACATGGAAAAAGGTCAAATCATCCAAGGAAAATTCTTCTTGAAAATTCCAATGGATGAAGTTAAATCGTACAAAGAAAAAGTAGTGATTGGATTAGTCAATCAAAAAGGAAAAGTAATCGATAAATACGAAACGAGCTTCTCAGCTCCATTCAAATATTAATCATATGAAGTTAAATTGGGGACATTATGTAGCAATTGCTTTGGGATGTTTTATGATATTCATTCTATCGTTGTTATATTTTGCAGGAGATACAGGCGGAATGGTAACCGAGGATTATTACGAAAAAGAAATTCATTTTCAGGATGAAATAAATGCAGAAAAACGAGCAAATGCTTTGACCGAGAAACCAGAAGTTATTGTACAAGCAAATGGATTTTTATTTAAATTTCCAGCAACTACTGCTTCCGATTTTAAAGGAGATATTTTTTTGATGCGTAATGATGACGAAACAAAAGATGTCAAAATGCCGATTAAATTATCTGATAAAAAGAATTTTTTAGTACCATCTGTTAAGTTAATTGATGGAGAATACGAATTAACTTTAAGCTGGAAAGAAAATAATCAAACTTATTTGATTAAAAAGTCCATTCGATGGATTTCACAATAGTTATCATAGCATTATCCATAGGTCTTACATCGTCCCTGCATTGCGTGGGGATGTGCGGACCTATTGCTTTATCTTTGGGATTAGAATCTCAAAACAAACTAAAATTTACACTTCGTAATTTGACTTATCAATTAGGACGTGTAACCACTTATACAATTTTAGGTGCAATTTTAGGATTGATTGGCGAATCATTTTCATTTGTTGGATTACAAAATTATCTAAGTATTTTGATTGGAGTTTTGATGATTATTATGGTCATGATTCCAAAATTTTACGAAAATGGTGCTACGCAACTTCGTCCTGTAAACGCCTTGATGGTAAAAGTAAAACTCTCTCTTGGTAAATTCTTAATCAAGAAAGATTCTTCCTCTCTTTATATAGTTGGTCTATTAAACGGACTTTTACCTTGCGGAATGGTTTACGCTTCACTTACAGCAGCCATTGGTTTAGGATCAGTTTACAAAAGTGCACTATTCATGTTCTTCTTCGGACTTGGAACCTTGCCTTTAATGTTTGCCACCGTTTTATTTGGTAATTTTTTATCAGTGAAACAACGTCAAACTATCTTAAAAATCTTACCAATTATCACACTTATTTTGGGTGTATTATTTATCCTTCGCGGATTAGAATTAAACATTCCTTTCATTTCACCAGCCAAAGAAGCACTTCAGCTAAATGGAATGGATGAGCATTGTATGTGATTATCATTTTTTATTCAAATAATTCGCAACAAGAAAAAGAGTTTTTTATTTCACATTTTAAGTTTTTAAATCTAATATTAATACCTTTATTGCATAAAAATTAAAGAATCATTGCGTTAGTATTTTTGAATTTTGTTTTACAAAAATGGACCAATTTACTTTTAAAGAAATCGCTGCTTTTATAGGAGTTTTCCTTGTTCTTGTGCTTGCCTTGTTTTTGGTAACTGTAAAAAGTAAGCACAAACTTTCAAATTGCTTACTTGCTTTTTTTCTTTTTACAACTGCTGCAGATGGATTGAAGTTTTTGATGCGTGATTTTCCTGTGAATTACATCAACCTAGAAGCTTTCCGTTGGAGTTTTAATTATTTGGCTCCAGCAACATTTTATTTCTATGTTTTGTCGGTTAGTTTTAACAAATTCCGTTTAAAACCGAAGTATTTGTGGCACACTATTCCATTCGTTGCGTTCAATTTGTATATGGCATATGGAATTTATTTTCAAGATAGGGCTGGAAAAATTAGTTTCATAAATGAGTTGAATGATTCGCCGATAATGAATTTTTTTTATATTCTGTTCGAAGTTCTTTTTCAAATCTATTTTATTGCTTCATTTTTGGTAATTCGAAAATCGAAAACAGTCTATTTCGAAAATTATGCAAATCCTGATATTTCTAAGTTTAATGCGCTTTACAAAATCACCATTCTATATTACGTTGTACATTTTTTAGTATTGATAAGATGGGTGATTACTTTCACTTACGGTTTCGGCGAATTGAGGGAATGGATTGTGATGCTAGATGGTTTTTCTTTTTTTGTTTGTACTTGTTGGTATCTATTTGTCGCATTAAATAATCCTGATTTTTTCCGAGGAGTTAATGAAAATTTGCAACCGATTAAGGAAGCTATTCCAAAGCAAAAATCTACACTAGAAATCGACGTCGAAAAAAATAATCAAATAGAATCATTAAAAGATTTTATGGTTAAAAATGAACCTTATCTCGATTCATCTTTAACGATTCAGAATTTGGCAGAGCAATTAAATATGCCTGTGAAAGATTTATCGGCTTTGATTAATTTGTACATGGACAAACATTTTTTTGATTTTGTAAATGAATATCGAATTAAAAAAGCCATACAAATTCTAAAAGATTGCACTCAAAAAGAGTTGACCGTTTTGGAAATTTTGTATCAAGTTGGATTTAATTCCAAATCTTCGTTTAATACATCCTTCAAAAAATATACAGGAAAAACACCAACCGATTACAGAAAGGAAGCTTTGTAAAATAAAATTATTTGCTGAAAATGCGTTCGATTTTTTTTAATCGGTCGTGTATCAACGCTTTTTAGATCAGCTTTGCAGAAAGTTTTTAAAATATAATTACAATGAAAAAAATAATTGTCTTAATATCATGAAGTATTTTATTCTCCAATTTTCTTTCAGCTCAAAAGCCGGTTGAACAAAAAACAGAAATCAATCAAATTAATGAACTAATGACTAAATCCTACGAAAAAGATTTGTTCAATGGAAATGTTTTGGTTGCCAAAAAAGGAAAAATTATCTATCAAAAATCCCTTTGGCTTTATTGATGAAATGAAGAAAAAATCTTTAACGAAAAATTCAATTTTCAATTTTGGTTCTATTGCAAAGGAGTTTAATGCAGTTGCGATTTTGATGTTGGTAGAACGTGGTCAACTTAAGCTTGATGACCCGATTTCGAAATATAATTTGGATTTGCCGAAATGGTCGGAAAAAGTAACAACCAGACATTTGATTAATTATGCTAGCGGAATTCCCAGAATAGAAAATGGATTAATTGTCCCGAAAAACGATGAAGAAGCGTGGAAGATTTTGAGAAAAACAGATACATTGTTATTTGAACCTGGAAAGGATTACCGATACGATAACGGCAATGTTTTTTTACAAAGAAGAATTATTGAAAAGATAACAAGAATGACTTTCCAAGATTTTGTTACGAAAAATATTATAAAACCTTTGAAAATGAACAATTCCGTGTTTGATCCGAAATTTGGTTATAAAAATCGAACGTCTTGCTATGATATGGATAATGTTCGGTGTCCAGAAATGGAATTTGTCAGCGGTTGGCTTTGGTTGGATACTAATGACATGTACAAATGGATTGATGCGATGAATCATAATCGTTTAATTTCTAGAAAATCTTTTGAAACATTATTGAATAATCCCTACACAAAAGACCATCAAGGTGGATCATTTGGAGATTATTTTAGAGATGAAGAGTTGCAGCGTCATAACGGTGTTTCCTATAAATTTGAATCTTTGGTGTTAAATGATATGAAGAACGATGTCGTTATCATTTTAGCATCCAACAGTCGGAATAAAGTTTGGGATTTGGGACATGTCATTCGAGATATTATGCTAGGAAAAACATTCGAAATTCCTAAAAAATCGGTTTACCAAGCTTTAAGAAAAGAAGCACAAACCGACGTCAATAAAGCGATTGAAAATTATTATCAACTGAAAAATACTTCCGAAAAAGAATATAGTTTTGAAAATCCAATCGAACTTAATACTTTGGGTTATGAATTTCTACGAGCGGGCAAAATAAATGAGTCGATAAAAATATTTCAATTGGTTGTAAAAGAGTTTCCAAATAACTCAAGTGTTGCTGATAGTTTGGGCGAAGCTTATCTAACTAACAAGCAATACGATTTGGCATTAGAATGGTACAACAAAGCCATCAGCCTTGGCGGAACCAACGGTAATGCCGAAAGAATGATTGAGAAAATTAAAGCGTTAAAAAACTAAAAATTGATTTCTCAAAATATTTAATTCAAATCAATTGAAGCCTTGTTAAGATTTAAATCTTGACAAGGCTTTCATTAAAATCAATACTTTCATCCTTACAAAATAAATCGTATTTTTGACGTTATCACTATATGTAGTGTAACTAAATAAACGTCAAAATGATAACACAATTAAGAGGTAAATTAATCGAGATTTATCCAACAAATGCTGTAATAGATTGCAATGGGGTCGGATATTGGGTCAATATTTCACTAAATACATATTCTACTTTAGAACACGAAGAATTGGTTACAATTTTTACACATTTGATCGTTCGCGAAGATGCGCATATACTTTATGGATTTGCTACAAAACTAGAACGAGAAATTTTTCAGAAATTAATTAGTGTTAACGGTGTTGGTCCAGCTTCTGGAATGATGATTATTTCGACACTTTCTTCCAAAGAAATTGCAACTGCAATCGCTCAAGAAGATGCCAGATTATTGCAAAGTGTAAAAGGAATCGGAGCTAAAACAGCGCAAAGAATTATCATTGACTTGAAAGATAAATTGGATCAAAATTTAATATTAGATGTTAATTCTACTTCGGTTAAAAATAAATCTAAGAATGAAGCGTTATCTGCTTTAGAAGTTTTAGGAATTCCTAAAAAATCTGCAGAGAAAATTATGGACAAAATCCTACAAGATCAGCCAGATGCAGACGTGGAATTCTTAGTAAAAGAAACCTTGAAGAAAATTTAATGAAGATTCATAACGAACCAAAAACTATTCGTAAAGGCTCTACTATAGCAGCTTTGTGTTTCCTTTTTGCAATGGGAACTATGAGCGATGTTATGGCTCAGGAAAGTGATACGCTTAAGTTTCCTATCCGAGATCAAAAAGGTGGATTGTTTTTAGATAATCAAATAAAATACGATGTACAATATGATGCGATAAAGCGTCAGTATATTTTATATCCTCAAATTGGAACAAGTTTAGTTTCCGAACCTATCTATTTGACACGTCAAGAATACCTGACTTTGGTTCAGAATCAAGACATGAAAAATTATTTCCGAGTAAAATCTCAAACCAACGATCAATTTTATCGTGAAGAACGTTTTGGAGATAAGGAAGGAAAAAAAGAAGGAAGTATTTTACCAAGTTTTAAGGTGAAATCCAAAGCTTTCGAAACTATTTTTGGTGGATCAGAAATTTCATTGATTCCGCAAGGTTATGCAAATTTAGAATTGGGTGTTTTCTTGCAAAAGATAGATAATCCAATGTTGTTGCCACAAAACCGTCAAACGCTTACAATGGATCTTAACCAACGTATGCAATTGAGTATTTTGGGTAAAGTCGGAGAAAATCTTCAGATGAAAGTGAATTATGATACGCAAGCTGGTTTTGGCTTCGAAAATCAAATGAAACTTCAGTGGAGAAAGGCTTTAGGGAATAAATTAGATCCATTTGGTGGAGAAGATGATATCCTACAAAATATTGAGGTTGGTAATATTTCGATGCCGCTTAGTACTTCGTTGATTACAGGTGCGCAATCACTTTTTGGAGTTAGAACAGATCTTAAATTCGGTCGTACAAATGTATCGGCTGTCTTTTCAGAACAACGTTCGGAATCTAAAAATATTGTGGTTCAAGGTGGCGGTGTGATGACTGATTTTAAAGTCGCTGCCGAAAAATATGAATACAATAGACACTTTTTCTTAGGTCAATTTTTTAGAAATAGTTACGATAGAGCGTTAGCAAATTATCCTGCAGTTAACAGTAATATCAATATCAGTAATATTGAGGTTTGGAAAGTTGATAAATCTGGAGGGAATCAACAGAATAGACGTTCTATTATCGCTTTGCGAGATATTGCAGAAGGTGATACAGCGCCTCAAAATAGTAGTAATGCCTTATTTAATGAGATTAATTCTCAAGGTTTTACTAAGATTAGTGATGCAAGAAGTTATTTGAACGGATATTCTTTCAATGGAGAACAATTTCAGGATGGAGAAAACTTTATCGTCAACGAAAATGTTCGTAAACTTGATGCTTCCGAATTCACTTTCTATCCAAAATTAGGATACATTTCCTTGAATACGCCTTTGGTTGATGGTGAAGATTTATTAGCGGTTTCGTTTCAATATTCGTTAAGCTCTGATCCGACAAAATTATACAAAGTTGGACAAATGTCGAGCGAGACAGATAAACCAATTATTGCGAAATTAATCAAACCAAATTCTGCAGTTAATGTGGCTTCGCCAATGTGGGATTTGATGATGAAAAATATTTATTCGTTAAATGCTTATGGTGTTTCGAGTGAAGATTTTTTGATGAATATTAATTTCAAGGATAATGGTGAACAATCTTCTGGAAAATTAAATTACTTACCAAATTCTGCTGTTTCAGAACAATCGTTAATTCAAGTTCTGAACATGGATAGATTAAATTCGAACGGACAATTACAACAAAATCCTGACGGAAGTAAAGGTGATGGTTTATTTGATTTTCAACCAGGGTTAACAATTGATACAGAAAGAGGAAATATTATTTTCACTTCTGTTGAACCTTTTGGTAAATATTTGAGCAATAAATTAAAAGGTCAAAATGAAGAATATGTTTTTAATCAAATTTATCGTCAATTACCAAATACACTTTCTGGCGAAAAATTAGCTAATCGTTATACGTTAGAAGGTCGTTACAAAGGAACGGTGACAGATGGTATTCCGTTGGGCGCTTTCAATGTGCCGCAAGGTTCTGTTAAAGTAACTTCTGGTGGAGCAACGTTGACGGAAGGCGTAGATTATACGGTAGATTATCAGTTGGGGCGTGTAAAAATCATTAATGAACAATTGAAAAATTCTGGAGCACCAATTAATGTTTCTTTAGAAAATCAATCTACATTTAATTTACAGAAAAAACGTTTCATGGGAATTAATGTCGAGCATAAATTTAGTGATAAGTTTATGTTAGGCGGAACTTTAATTAATTACCAAGAACGTCCAGTTACGCAAAAAACACAATTTGGTTCAGAACCTGTGAATAACACAATTGTTGGACTTAATACACAATATAACTCAGAAGCTGAGTGGTTAACTCGTTTAACAAATAAAATTCCGGGAATCAAAACGGACCAAATGTCGAACATTAGTGTTCAGGCAGAGGCGGCTTATTTGATGCCAGGAATGAACAAAGTGACAGGAGGTTATTCTTATATAGACGATTTCGAAGATGCACAATCGCGCATTAGTTTATTAGATGTTGGTTCATGGAAATTTGGATCAACACCAGGAAAACCTGCTGGATATTCTGCTTCTGGTTACCACCCGTTCTTCCCAAATGGAATGAAAAATGACGATTTATCATTCAACAATGGTCGTCGTATGTTATCATGGTATTCTATTGATCCGCGTTTTTATGGTATGGGAGGAAGTTCGCCTTTAACAGATCAACAAATGTCAACACACATGGCACGTCGCATTAAGTTAAAAGAGCTTTTTGATCAACGTGATGTAATGGCTGGTACAAATTCGTACATCAGCACATTTGATATGACATTCTATCCGCAAGAACGTGGACCTTATAATGTTAATCCAAATGCAGTAGATACGAAAAACTGGGGAGCAATTATGCGTCCTATTTCAGTTTCTAACTTCAAAGATTCGAATGTGGAATACATCGAGTTTTGGATGATGGATCCTTATGCAGATGGAAAAGGTGGAGAAGGAGAGTTATTGGTACATTTAGGAAATGTTTCAGAAGACGTCTTAAAAGACGGCGAAATGATGTACGAAAATGGATTGCCTCATTCTGGAAATGGTGCGGCGACTGTTGCTTCTAAATGGGGATTAACACCTCAGTTAAATCCAATTTTATATGCTTTTGATACGGATGGAGCTGCCCGAAAACAACAAGATTTGGGTTATAATGGATTAACAGATGAGGAAGAAGCGCAA